>CAZXZT010000123.1:0-3038 GCA_964645695.1 uncultured archaeon | reverse complement strand
AGTTGCATGTCCTATAACGTGTAGAATAACAGTGGTAATCAGCACTGCGGCAATCAGATAGAGAAAGCCTTCAAAAAGTTCTTCATTTTTCTTTGAGAATTCTCCAACAATAATTTCGAAGGCTTGCCAAGTTAACACACTAGCTATAAGTGCGAGTAAGACTCCACCCCAAACCCATTTGACCATAAATTCTCTATCAGTTCTATACAGTAGACTAACCAATACACCGATTATGAGTGTAGCTTCGAGAGCTTCCCGAAATCCAATCAGAAATCCTGCTTCCACATCCATTTTTTATACTTCCTATTACTTAGCTGCCCTAATTTAGGTCAACCTAAAAAAACAGCCCTATATAATAATTTAGGTCGCCCTAAATTTTATCGTATGTATCACGATAGACTGGTTGTTTAGGTTGGCCTAAATTTTTTTATAATGGCCCTCCTCCTCCTCCTCGATATGTCTTCTATGGATGCCCTTTCGGAAAGCGCCGAGATGATGATCAAGAACATCCACGAATTATCCTCAGAAGGGCGGCGCGTCAGGACTTCAGATCTGGCATTCAAGACTGAATTGAAACCGGCAACCGTGACTGAGATGATTCAGCGTTTGGGAGAGATAGGTCTTGTTGACTATCAAGCCTATCATGGAGTGTTTCTGACCGATCAGGGGCAACGTGTGGCCAATGTGATTGAACATAGGTTCAAAATCCTTCAACGTTTCTTGACTGAAATTCTGGGTGTCGATAAGGAAGAGGCAGATGAGGTGGCCTGTAGAATGGAACACATTCTGACACGTGATGTAGAGACCAGACTGAGCAACCTTCTGGGTGTCGATTCGGGGGAGGGAGATCTCTTTTGCCATAAGGTCAGTGTTGAGGCTGAGGCCGAAGCGGAATTCATTCCTTTAACTAATTTTAGAGAGGGTAAAACAGGCAAAGTCCGTCTCATTCTAGAAAAGAGCGAATTAACAAAGACTTTGGAAAAGGCTGGTTTATCCCCTGGCCGTACAATCATGGTAAAGAAAGCTAATGACCAATCTTACGATGTTGAAACAGAGAATGGTTCATTGTCATTGGACAGTAATCTGGCATCAAAGATAATCGTTCAGAACTAATGGCCTCCAAAGGCGTACTTTACATCGTTATCAGTGGACCTGCAGATCATCAGCGTGCTATTGAAGGACTTAGAATGGCCGAATATCAAACCGGTGATGGTTCACATGGTATAGCATTGATGCTTCAAGGCGAAGGAGTCGAGTGGTTGCGTGAAGGCAATGAAGAATATAGAAAAGAGATCCAGACCTCTATTGGCGTGGTGCACGAGCTCGGTGCTCCCGTCTTCGTTTGTGGTGCATCACTAAATGAACGAGGTCTGACAGCCACAATGAAAGATTACAAATTCACCAATTCCTCAGCTCCCAAGAGAATAAGTCAGGTCGTTAGCAAAGGTTGGCAATTAGCGGTCTTTTAGCATCCAAAGGTCTATATTTAGGCCTCTTCTGCGACATGACATACGGACATGAATTCTTCTTCTGTTCGTTATGGTTGAATAGAAATGGGAACAATGCAAGTAACGGATGACAATTTCCAGGCCACGGTCAAAGATAATAATCTGGTATTGATTGATTTTTGGGCACCCTGGTGTGGCCCATGCAGGGCTCTGGCTCCTGTTTTGGAGGAATTAGCAGACGAAAATTCAAATCTTGTTGTGGCCAAAATGAACACTGATGAGAATCCGAACACGGCAACCCAACATGGAATAATGTCAATCCCGACTATGATGATATTCAAGAATGGTGAATTGGTAGATCGTTTGGTCGGTGCGTTGCCCAAACCCCAGATAATGGAAAAGTTGGAAGCTCACTTTTAGTTTCCCTTAAATGGCCGTCTAGCCCATAAAACAAAAGCTACTGCTCCTAGGCTGAAGCCTCCTAATCCCGCGACTGCCGTTGCATTTCTAATATCCCAAAAAACATCTTCTTGAGTTACTTCAGTCTCCTGCTTAATTTCAAGTCTACTAAGATTGAAAGCATGATACATCATTTCTATGTAATAATTTCCATTGTATGATTGTGATGGTTCTCCAAATTCCAATTTTGCAATACAAGCTTGATTGTGCGTATTCATACTTACTCCATCAGTAGAACACATGTAATCACCATAGTTTGTCATATTCTCATCAACTTGATGATTTCCTTCTCCCATGAATAGTCTAACGCTAATTTCATAAGGTACTCTCGGTTCCCAAAATTCTTCTAAGGTCGCTCCTTGGTTTGGTTTTAATCCAACCGCAGTTCCTTCTATACCAAATACCCAGAGATGTCCACTACTTGAATCATCAATATTTATGGAATATTCTTTTGTGTTTGTAGTAGTTCCAAAACTTTGTCCATTGTCATTAGATCCATCACTGTTGGTGTCAATGGTTAGGTCTAGATTTGCAACCGTAAACAAATCTGTATTGACTTGGGGGTATGCAAGGATAATTTCAGCACTTGTCGTTCCGTTAGGTACATGTAGATAATGTGTAGAATCAGTGATGTATGTGCCACCACTCCCTACGAAGTATGCCCACTCTCCCTTCCATTCCGCTGTCAAGGTGTCAGTGTATTCCCGATCTTTGTAGATGTGGCCAATACCATCCATACGGTCTCTTGCATCAAATACAGTTACATTCGAATTATCAGGTATTCCATCGTTGTTGTTATCCACATTTCTCAATCTTTCGAGTGTAAGTGCCATCTGGACTGCATGCTTCACATCAATTAATCCATGCCCTTGTCCCCAATCATGTTTACCTCCAGTTCTGCTGTACGAATCATTAGCATTTGGTTGAGCACCTTCTAGGTATCTTCCTGACAACTCTAATATTAATTCAGCTTCTGTAACAAAGGTGTCAGTCCTTCCATCATACCATTCACCTTCTGAGTCTACGTGGTCTTCGTAAAGATAGTCAGCAATACCAAGTGATGGAGCTGCTTGGTATAGTAGTGTAGCTACACCAGCAATATGCGGTGTTGCCATTGATGTTCCAGAAATG
>CAZXZT010000122.1:0-3045 GCA_964645695.1 uncultured archaeon | reverse complement strand
AAGACGGAGATGAAATTAACACCTATCTTTCAAACCCCCTGATTGAAGATACTGATGATGATGGATTAAATGATGGTGATGAAGTAGATCTAGGAACTAATCTTACGAACACTGATACAGACGGAGACAGCCTTGGTGATTATATCGAAGTAAATAATTGCATTTATGGACAAAATAACACAGGTTCTGATTGTACCGACCCTATCAGTAGTGATTCGGATAGTGATGGAATAAACGATTGGCTTGAGGTAACTTTGACAGGTACTGATCCAATGGACGATGATTCTGATGGAGACCGTTTGTCTGATGGGCAAGAAATAGCTGGGCAAGACAGGAATGGTACTTCTCATGGTCATGGCGCTACAGATCCTCTTGATGCAGATTCAGACAACGGAGGCATAAGAGACGGAACTGAAATCGAGACAGACGACACAAACCCTAACAATCCTAGTGATGATTTTCTTGCTGCGTTAGATAATGATGGCGATGGTCTGAGTAATGGTGAAGAGATAACTGAAGGAACTAATCCAAATGATCCTGATTCAGATGATGATGGATTAAGTGACGGTGATGAAGTTTATGGATTAAACAACACATATGGGTACACTTCTAATCCAAATGAACCTGACTCTGATGATGATGGATTAAATGATTCTGTCGAAATTAGCAATTGCATTTATGGAGATAATGAAGATGAGTGTACTAATCCGGAAAATGGTGATTCGGATGCTGATGGCCTAAATGATTGGTTCGAGATAACTTATTCAAATAGCGACCCAAGAGACTCAGATTCTGACGATGATGGGCTAACTGATGATGATGAAGTGACTTGGAGGAGTACAGACCCAAATGATGCAGATTCAGATGATGATGAAGTAGGTGATTACGATGAAGTCTATAATTGCGTATATGGTGAAAGCAATGATGAATGTACTAACCCAAATAACAATGATACTGATGGTGACTCCATAAATGATTATGAAGAAATTAATAATTGTATCTATGGCGAAAATAATGATGAATGTACTGATCCTAATGAACCTGATTCAGATGGTGATGGGCTAAATGATTATGATGAAATTAATACTTACAATACTGATCCAAAAGACTCTGATTCAGATGATGATGCACTAAATGATGGATTAGAAATTAGCTTGGAAAGTAATCCGCTAAGTAATGATTCAGACGGAGATGGACTAAATGACCTTTGGGAATGGGTAAGAACAACACAAGGATATCCATACAATTTGAACACAAATGATACTAATGGAAATGGAGTATTAGATGGGGATGAAGATTTAGATAATGATGGTCTTGGAAATTTGGATGAAATACAGGGAAATAACGCAGATAATTATGTTACAGATCCATTAAAGCAAGATACTGACGGTGATGGACTGTATGACGGAGACGAAATAGATCCTTGGAACATAAAAAAGGATAGTGTAAATAATCAATATAATTACCCTTCTGACCCGACAAAGATAGATAGTGATGAAGATTTATTAAATGATTTAGAGGAAGTTACACAATCAAATAACACCTATAATTCAAGAACAAATCCAAAGAAAGCTGATACGGATAGTGATGGTTTGACTGACTATGAAGAAATCGCATATTATTGGAACACCACAAGTAACAATGCTACTTACCTAGTATATTACAATGTATCTGGAGATATTGAGGGGTGGCAAACATCAGACCCGAGAGAAGAGAATACTGACGAAGATTTATGGGAAGATGGAGACGAGGATGAATTAAATCCAGTATATGGTTACTATGAGGAAGAAGACCCTCCTTGGGGTAGCCCTCCTTCAAGAGCTGGAATTGCTAAATTACCTCCTACTGAAGTTTTCAAAGATGAAGTATTTGTTTGGTCTCTCAACCTGACTAATGCTACTTCTGGAGAACCCTATGTAGGATTACAAATTGATGCATACATTAACGAAACTGAAGAATTGGGCAGCGTCTCATACAAAATAGGAACTGGAACAACTGACTCAGATGGGTTTGTAGAAGTAATATGTAACGGAAGCTCATTGTCATCCACTATAAGGGCTGGTTACTGGTTTCTACAGTTGCATCGCCCGGAACAATCCATAGAGCATGGTAATACTACTAAAAGAATCATCGAAAGTTGGAGTTCCACATCAAATCTCACTATAATCGGAAATTCTACTATCGAACTTGATATTCCTGAAGATTTTACAGGAGCAAGTGGTCAGGCAGCAATTGTAACTGGGAAACTCTTTGAAGATAATAATATTCCTATACAAAGTGTAAGTATAGAGTTAATTGTACAAAATATAGGAACATACTCAAACCAAACTAATGAAGATGGAAGTTTTGCCATCACTATTAATTTGCCTGAAACTGAAGATGAAGAAATAGTTTCATTATTCTTTGAATATGGTGGTAATGAAAATATAACTGATGTGCAAATAACGGACGCCATTAGAGTAATAAATGCATCTATTAATTTTGGATTCGATGAAAATAATGCGAAAATACTAGAATTGAATCAAACTTATACTATCAAAGGAAGCATTTCAGGAGATGAAATGCAAGAACCAACGGGAAACATCGAAATAGATTATAGTGGAACTATATTGGAAGAAATTGAAGTAACTGGTAATCACGATTGGGAGATTAATGTTACAATTCCAAGGAATTCAACTTGGGGAGAAGCAATATTGAAGGCAACCTATTCGGGAGATGGCTTCCATCCTGCAAGTATCATTATTTCTGAAGTTATTGTTAGAGGAGAAAGTTACATTACTCTAGAAGAAATTGAAAACCTAAGAACTCAAAATATTAAATTTGAAGGTAACCTTACGGATCACAATGGAAATCCTATTCCAGATTATACCGTAAACCTGTATTTTAATGATACCATTATTGGTTCTGCAATAACCAATAGTGAAGGAAAATACAGCTTTTCAAATAAAGATTTTTCACAGGAATTACCTGGAGTGCATAATATTTCTGCGAGATTATTAGACTCTGAATCATTACATGGAAACTTAGCAAACACAAACCTTACTT
>CAZXZT010000121.1:0-3077 GCA_964645695.1 uncultured archaeon | reverse complement strand
GTAGCCCAGCCCGTTAAGGATGATGAAGAATAATTAGGATAAATTTTATATATGGCTACTAAACTGCAGGTTTACAACCGCGGGTTGTATACTGGAGTAAAGAATGAACCGAAAACGTAGGGATGATGTGGATGACTGGTTCCACAAGGGAGAGTGGAATATAGACGATATATTCAGTAATCTTGATACTGAATTCAGCAAGATGCGTAAACAGATGGATAGCCTAATGAGAGATGCCGTTGAAGGCAATTTACCAGAGAATTCGAAAAAGAATCCGTTTGTCTTTGGCTTTTCAGTTAAAGCCGGACCGGACGGCTTTCCAGTTTTCGAAGATTTCGGAAACACCAGAATCCGGCCTTTCAGGAATCAGGGGGAAAAACCTGTTGTCGATACCCGAAGAGAACCGTTGACAGATATCAATGAAACTGATGATCAAATTGCAATCACAGTGGAACTTCCTGGCGTTAACAAAGATGATATAGATATCAATGTCATGGAAGACAAAGTAGATGTGAATGTGAAAACCGAGTCAAGAAAATATTTCAAAAGTATTGATTTGAATTCACCTGTTGAAACAGAATCTTCTCAAGCAACATACACCAACGGAATCTTGGATTTGGTTCTAAATAAGAAAGAATCTGATGAAAAGAAGGGAACTAAAGTTAAAGTAGATTAGAAATTTGGAGGGAGGGGGTCCGCACTATGGCAGTTCGTGAAGTTTTCCAATCCTATTTGAATCGTGTATATAATCCACGATTTGGGGAGGAACTGCCGTTTCCCATTCATCGCCCACCATCATCGCCCGACGGATGGCGGCACCCTCCCAGACTTCGCGGTTGATCATTTCAGGCACGACTACCCTGTAGCCAGCAGTTTTGAACAATTTCTGTACAAGAGTGTTTCCGCTATAGACTATGTCAAAGTCTGGAACGAAAGTTTCTAGATGGGAAACGTATAGTTCGTTATTATTTACATCGGGAATTTCATAGATTTCATATTTGCAATCAAGATTACTCATTACAGATTTGATCATGGTTTTTCTTTCCTTAGTAGTGAAAGGATTATCATTTGTATTTTCTTCTTGGGCTGAACCTATACAGATCATTGGTTCTATTTGATTATTCAAAATCTCCTGTATCACACTCAGGTGTCCTAAATGGAACGGTTGGAACCTCCCCAGCATCAATCCTTTTTTCATTTAGCCTGAATCAGTTTTTGGTTTCCCATCCACTTCTGTAGCGCCCTGGGTATGACTATGCTTCCGTCAGCTTGTTGATGATTCTCAAGTATGGAAGCGATGGCTCTTGTCGTAGCTATCGCTGTTGCATTCAGAGTATGAGGAAAATCTGTTCCTTCAGGAGTACGATATCTCATGTTCAATCTTACACTCTGATAGGTTTGGCAGTTGCTTGCACTCACAACTTCTTTCCATTGCTGTGACGCCGGCATCCAAGTCTCAAGGTCGAATTTACGTGTAGCCACAGTCCCAATATCTCCCGTGCAAATATCAACGACTCTAAATGGAATTTCTAGTCCTTCGAATAATTCAATTGCATTATTTAGTAATTCTTGATGCATTTTCTTTGAGTCTTCAGGTTTGCAAATTATAACTTGTTCTACCTTTGCAAATTGATGCACTCTCCAAATACCTCTGTCGCTCAATCCATGGGCACCAACTTCTTTTCTGAAATTTGTTGATACGCCTGTATATCGTAGTGGTTCCTCTTTGATTTCTAATATTTCATCTTTAAATCTTGAAATTAGGGGATGTTCGGATGTAGCAATAAGGTAGAAATCATTGTCCTCAATTTTATACATTACCTCCTCAAAATCGTTTAAATCAACTACACCTTCATAAGCTTCGCGATTCATGAAAAAAGGAGGTATTGTGAGCGTATAATTTTTCTGATGTAGATTATCTACTGCATAATTTATCAAAGCCATCTCTAGCCTAGCTAAATCTCCTGTCAAGAAATAGAATCTTCTTCCGGTTATTTTGGATGCGCGTTTAAGATCTGCCCCCCCAATAAGGTCAAGGATTTCTTGATGAGGCTTTGCTCCGGATTCGTTTCTTTGAGGCCCATGTAAACTAATTTCTTTATTTCCTTTCTCATCATTTCCGCGTGGGACTTCTTTTTCTAGAATGTTAGGAACTCGCATTCTTGCTTTGTCCCTTTCTTTTAATACTTCTCCAGCTTTTTGTTCATTGTAGCTAAGTTCATGGTTTATGGAATTAACTGAATTTTTAAATTTGGAAATACCTGCCTTTCCTTCCTTTTTCAGTTTTCCAATTCTCCTTGATATTTCATTTCTCTTAGCTCTTAGCTGGTTACCTTCTTCGATAAGTCCTCTCCATTTTTCATCCATCTGAATAACTTTCTTGACGACATCATCTTCCATCTTTCTCTTCTTCAGGTCGTCAAAGATTGCCTTGGGATTTTCCCTGAATATTTTCATCTCAAGCATTACGATGTTAGAGAACCGATGTCTTTATGAACTTGCTCCATTGGAAATCATGCTTCTTTTACGCGGAGCTACGGAAGTTGTCACGCCTGAGCCTACTTCAGTCCCTTTAGTTGGAGAGGCGATGGGACAAGTTACTAGACATCCTTATGCAGACGTGTTGATTGACGGAGACCGTATTGTAGAAATAGGTCAGAATCTTGAGGCTCCAGATTCCCAGATTGTTGACGTTAGTGGGAAAGTTGTAGTTCCTGGCTTCGTTGATCCTCATACACACCTGGTTTGGTCCGGCTCACGTGAACATGAGCTTGAATGGAAATTGCAAGGACGCTCTTATCAGGAAATACTAGCAAGTGGGGGTGGGATTCTCCGTACGGTTAAGGAAACACGTAGTGCGAACGAGGAAGAGCTACAAGCTGAGTCACTTATCCGTTTCAAGAACGCAATTAAACACGGAACAACAACTATTGAGATTAAGTCAGGCTATGGTCTTGACAAGGAGAATGAACTCAAACAGTTGCGTGTTGCTAATTGGCTTGGCAGTCTTGGATTAGCAGACACGGTGGTCACTTTCATGGGAGCCCATGCCTTGCCAGAAGGTGTAGATCGCAGGT
>CAZXZT010000120.1:0-3190 GCA_964645695.1 uncultured archaeon | reverse complement strand
CCACTTTTCTGCATCTATGTATTCAGATGTTAGTCCTAGGGCCTCGGATTCTGTTTCTATCCTAGGGGCCCCTCCTGATAGGACAAGAGCCTTGAAACGTTCTAGCTTTGCTATAGGTGTTACATTGGAGACAATTTCCGCTCTACATCCCAGATAATTGAGAACTCTGTATTCACGATGCGTCCACTGCCCGCCGTTGTCAACAACGGCGACCGGAAAATTGTCGTAAGACATTAATCTGAATCAGGCACTTGCCGGTTAAGCCTTTCCAATCTGCTGTCCCTTTCCGAAGCAAATTTGCGAATTGCCTCCAGTACCCAGCGCGGGCTAAGATGGGCCTCATCTATAATTTCATCCACACTGCCTCCAGTTCTCCAATTGTTGTCCCAATCCGGAGAAACTGAATACTCTGAAACAATTCGGTTTGCAATCCAATTATGCATTATTCTTAGACCCGTATTCGTTACTATCATTGAATCCGACCATTCGCTCTCGGTGACCACTGATTCTCGGTACACCTTATCCTGTCTCTGGAACAATTCCCAGGATACGGCAGAAACTATCTTAACGTTGTGTTCAGAACCAATCTGTTCTAATATTGAAACTACCGTATTGGTTGAACTTGTACCTCTGACGATAATTACGCCTTCTCTAGGGCGGTCATCGTAGTCCCTGATAAGATATGCGCCTTTTGATGCATGAAAATGGCTTTTAATTCCTAATTTCTCTCGATCGGGAACCTCAATCGCCGGTCTTGTCAGGTGAAGCGCGACAATCGGAACGTCAGTAGACAACGCAGCTGCCAGCGCGGGTGCCACATCATTGTGCTCCCAAGGATGCAAGTTAATTATGTGACCATTAGGGAACAGTTGGGTAACACCTGGTGCAAAAATACCAAAGTGGGTACGGCTGTCCTCGGCAGTCTCAGGACCAGAATGTCCTGCAATCCATAGTAATTTTCCGACTTTGATCTGCGAGTCCTGTGCTATCTGGCTAAATAATCGGATTGGACCGTATTTCAGATAACTAAATGAGCCGTAAGTGCTGAAAGAACCGATAAATCCATTGTATTGATCAAAAGTATCCTGGTTGAAATTGACCGTCGATAAACCTGCCATCATCCCAGAGTTGGTGAATTCTGTTATACCCTGAGGCATCAGTGGCGAATTTGTGTTTTTCTCCTTGTCATACATCCCTAGGTCTTCAACTTCTCCCCAGCCCTTTGCAAAGCCTGAAATATTCGTAGAATCTGCCAAATCAGCAGACATTGCCACAAATAATGGCCTTCCGTGATTTTGCCGGCTATGTGTATTTAGCCAAGATGCGATTTTGGAGAAGCCGACTCGATTGGGGATCTTGGTACCGGCTTCGGCAAACAATTCGTCAGGATAATTCCTGAAGTCAAAAAGGGCCCTATCATTGAGAGGATTGGAATCTGTAATGATACAGCCGTCAATTGATTCAGGCACAGAGTCACCCAGTTCGACTAGCCGATCGGCCAGATAATCGACTAGGGGTTGATTGTCACGTAATACCGATAGTACAGTTCTGAAATATGTTGTTGCCTGTTCTACCTGCTCTTCTCTTGTTTCGGCTGGAGTCTCTCCGAATCCATCGAAAGAAACGCCATATTTGGCGGAAAAGTCTTTCTTGGTCCTCCAGAACAAGTCGGAATTGCGTTTATGTGGAACTCCGTGAGACTTTTCATCAAATACATGATAGCCACGACCTTTGCGCGATTTAGCATAAATCATCTTCGGAATGTCAGTTTCTGCTTTACCGACCAGCAGATCATAATATGCATTTGTAAATGACTCCCAATCCTCACAGTTATCAGTACCCTCTACATGCCATCCCTTAGTCTCAAACAGTTCTTGAGGAGTTGATTTGACTATAGAACTGAAGGGACGGCTGTCAATACCATAGTCGTTCCAGTCTATGTAGTATACTATGTTTCCAAGGCCCAGACCCCAAGCTGAATTCAGGGTCTCATGGGTAGCTCCAGTACTCAATCCTCCTTCTCCTTCGAAAGCAAAAACTTTTACTTGATCCGTACCTGCAAGCTTGTGAGCCAAAGCTTCTCCAGCCGCAGGAGGAGAACCATGACCACTAGGACCGGTATTGAACTTGAAGAACAGTGTTTTGCCTTCCATCTCCGCGTGACCCGGCAGACCCTTGTTCTTGCGAAGCATCAGCAGATCTTCCCAAGTCAATTGAAACTCTTTCCCGTTTCTGACCAGATACTTGGAATCCTTGGTCTGTTCGTATTTTATCCTGAGAGACTCATTGAGAATCGCCAGCGTTGAATAGACCATGGGGTTGTCATGTCCTGCTACTAGCACAAACCTGTCAGCAAAGCGTTTGGAGGGATCTCTGATATCCCACCGCATGGCGCCCGACAGTAGTGTGATCAGCATTCCATGGACTTTAGAACGGGAGCCTCCCGGATGGCCACTCTGGCTAAGGTTCAGAGATATGTCTATGCATTGATCGATTAAATCCTTAGTGACTTCCCAGTGTTGATAATTCTGCTTTAACACTGATGGTTTGTCCATAACTCGTTGGCAAGACCATAGACGTGTTTTTGAAGTTTCTGTTAATCTTCAACCTGTCGCGCTAGATATCTTCTTGAAAAGAGCGTCTGGACTATAGCCCACAAGATAAAAAACACTAAAACGGACAAGGCTTGACCGTAAATCGTATTGTATTCAATCGAATTGCTGAAACCGTAAGGCAATATGTCTCCCAGGAAACTGTGAAAAAGGAAGGCCAGAGAAGTCAGAACCATGGTCAAAGCCAGAGTGACCATCAAGGTCGTCAGGAACCATTGCAGAACTGTCTCGTATTCTCTGGAATAGTGCATTACTCTTGCCAACCGGCTGTAGCGGACATGGCCATAACTCAACTCTAGGTAAAGCATGAAGGAAAACACAAAGCCCAGAATGGGATAAATCTGCTCATTCGTATTACCTGATAGACCGAGTGGCATCACCAGTATCAAAAATGCCGAGAATACTTGATTACTGATACTGTTATTCCAGACTCCAACAATGCCAAGCGCGACAGGAAGACCAATCCAGGCCCACAAGAATAATTGCTGAGTAAGTTCATAGGGCACCGGCTCGTACTTTCTAATGGATGCGATGAATATGCACGCAATCATTATAAAAACCGAAAAAACTGCATAATC
>CAZXZT010000119.1:0-3234 GCA_964645695.1 uncultured archaeon | reverse complement strand
GGGACATTTAGAATGGGAATGTATGGTGAATTTGTGGATTTGGGGCCGGGAGACTGGATAGAGGTTCCAGCCGGAGCTACTCACTCAGCTGAAGTTATTGGAGACGAGTCTGTAGTTAGTTTAGACGCAGTTAGAAACTAATGATTGTGCATATCATTGCCACAACACATTGGTGATTTTATCTTTCCACATCCTGAAGGACATTTAGAAACATCTACTGTAGTTCCATCATCCTTAGTGATAGTTCCATGAACTAGTTCTTTGTCGCATGCTCCACATGTCAGTCCTGAAACAGACATATCACAATTATGACAAACGTATTGTACCATAATCAATCTCTACGACGCCCACTTATAAAATAATTATACATATTCAGTTATTCTTCTTTCGTATTCCGGAAAGTAATGCGATATTATCTTCAAGTCGAATGTTCCAAGGATCATTTCCTTTGGTTCTCTTTCCAGCAAAAACTTGAAAGACCCTTCAATCAACTTTGAGGGCTTGGTACTGGGTAACGCCAGATGTTGATAGTATTCGTTTGTCAGACTGACCTTATGTTTCGTAGAATTTCCATTCGAAACAGTCACTTCAAAGATCCAACCAGTTTCAATCTCTGTTTTGTTAACTTTTATCGTTGTCATCGTTATATCAAATTTGTTTAACCATATAATACTCTTCTAATTTATATCCCAGTTTCTCATAGTAAAGTCTCGTTCCTGCTCCATGAGTGACTCTGATTTTATCATAATCCTTCGATTTCTCTTCAGCAATTTTCATCAATTTACTGCCTAAACCCATATGCTGTACTCCTGATCCTGTTTTCCCTATATTCGCAGCCTGTCCAGTCACCTTTAGTTCCCTGACAGTTGCATTATCATCTAGTCTCAACCTCAGATATGCTAGAAGTTTAGAACCAGACTCGTAGGATATGAAATATTCAGTTCCTCCACTGGACTTGTATTCTATTTCCTTCAATTCAGCCGTATCTGGATCTATTTGGGCTCTCCAGAGTTCCCTGCAATTGATACATCTACATTTCTTGCCCCTTCTCTTCATTTCTTTCCTTGCATATTGCCTCAGGTTTGAATTCATGACACCAGCAATTATCTGTGGTTTTGGTATATCTCGTTGGATTCTCTGGATTCTAACATAGGGTGGTACGATTTCTTTCAGATCTGCAACAACTTTGGCTGCCGTTTTGGTATCATATGGCACAAAATCACCAGGGTTACGGGAAAGTGGCGAACCTTTGACTAGCAAAGTAGGATACAATTTTAGCATATCAGGTTGAAAATTCTCTTCTTCAAACAGCCTTTTGAAGTCCCTTACATCCGTCTCGGGCGTCATTCCAGGTAATCCTGGCATCATATGGTAAACCACCTTGAATCCAGCCTCTTTCAATAATTTCGTGGCTTTGATAACATCTTCAACTTTTTGTTGGCGATTTAACTTATCATGTACGCCATCATCCAGACACTGCACTCCTATCTCAACCCTTGTGGCACCTTGCTTTCTCATCTGGAATACGGACCAGGGGGTGCATTCCGTAGGTCTGGTTTCCATTGTCAGGGCAACACATTTATGTTTTGCATTTCCATTCCTATGCAAAGCTTCATCCAATGGCAATCTTTTCCCATTCAAGGTTTCAAAGGCTCCTGTCAGAAACTCATCTTGATAATCAGGAGTTCTGGCGGTAAAAGTACCACCCATTATTATTATTTCAATTTTATCAGTGGGATGTCCATTTCTGACGTACTGTTCCAGTCTTGCATCCACCTGAGATCGTGAATTGTAATTGTGCCTCTTTCCACGCCTTGCCGCGGGTTCATGACCAGTATATGATTGAGGACTTTCGTTTGATGGTCCTCCAGGGCAATACGTACAGGTCCCGTGAGGGCATGATGCAGGCGAGGTCATTATCGCAACAGGCGTGACCCCTGCACTGGTACGCATAGGTTTTACTCTCAATAATTTAGCCAGTTCTGGTTCTTCAGATGAATCTATTTGTGCTAGAAGTTGATTATTGGGTGGAACCATCGGAAATTTCTGTTCTTTGGCCACTTCTAATTTGATTAGTTGTACTTCCTGTCTGGTTTTAGGCTTTTTTTCTAGAAGGCGGTTGACCACCAGTTTTGCTTCAATCATTTTAGTATAAATCCTTCTCGGCTCTCGTTAAAACTTGGGGATTGTCTCCCTTGACTAGAACATCATCCTCTATTCTTACTCCTCCCTTACCTGGAATGTAGATTCCCGGTTCGATAGTAACTGTCATTGAATCCTTTGCAACAACTTTCGATTTGTATGTTAGTGAGGGAAATTCGTGTATTTCCAATCCAAATCCGTGCCCGGTTCCGTGGACAAAATTTCTACCGTAGCCCTTGCTTCTGATAAAATTTCTTCCAGCTTTGTCTATCTTGTGTCCGGTGTTGCCTTCAATAAGGGCATTTGTAGAAAGTTCGTTTGCTTTCAGAACTATGTCATATATCTCTTTCAATTTTGGAGACGGACTTCCATCCACAAAGTATGTTCTGGTTATATCGGAGCAGTAGCCGTCCCAGAAGACACCAAAATCGCATATAACGGTATCGCCTTTTTCCAATTTCCGATTTGTATTGGAATGATGCGAATGGGCCGCGTTTGGTCCTGAAGCAATGATTGTAGTAAATGAATTTTCCTGAATCCCATTTCGGCCCATGAAATAATCTATTTCGGTCCGTACCTCTCTTTCAGTCAGCCCCTCTCCGCATTCCACCAGGTTTCTCGCAAATTCCTGACCGGTATCAGACACATTGATTGCCTTTTTTATTCTTTCAAGTTCGTCCCCGGTCTTTACTCCTCTCATCTCGGTCACAAAATCGTTTTTTGATGTTTTTATTCCTCTTCCCAGCCCCATTTTCGCATCTATGTAGATATTATTCATTTTATTCTCGTTCAGCGTTTTTTTCAGTACATCCCGAGCAGTCTTTCCGTCAGATTCTATATCAGGATACAGTGTCCATAACCTGATATCTTCTATTGAGGATTCCTTTCGGCACCTATGCTCTTCCAGAGAGGAAGTGATTGCCATAGGACCTCCCTTTTTTGGAATAACTACAAAATTCATTGTGGAACCGGGAGGAGAACCGGGTGGTGAAGTGGAATTACCCAGATATCTTGTATTCCCTGGTAAGGAAGTTACGAATGCATCCTTCTCATCAAGATTCTTCTTGATTTCATCCCATCTCCTTTTGTAAT
>CAZXZT010000118.1:0-3243 GCA_964645695.1 uncultured archaeon | reverse complement strand
CTGTTTCTTCACCTGCCCGTCCAGATTCATCCGGAACGCTCTTCTGGAGCCATATAGGGACATCTGTTTCCTTGACTTTCCTGAGCTTCCCGGGTACACCTGCCTTACGCAGGTACTTCTGTGCGAGCACATTGGCTGCAACCTGGCTGTAGTTGTCAGGCAGATTGACATTCTTCATGGAAAAAGCTACGGAACCATCAAAATTTCGAATTTCGACATCACGTTTTGACCACTTCAATTTCTTGAAGGGATCCTCACCGGCATCAGTGAACTTGCGCTTTATTTTTAGTCCATTTACTTTAGCTGGCAATCAGGCCACCACCAAGGGTGGCGAAAATATGTCACAAGTCAAAAATATTCGATTTAATTTCACGGTTTGCTACTATTGAGGAACTGTATAATAAGCGTTACATAGTACAAAAAAAAAATGTTTTTTTGCATTTTTGCAGTTAGTACCACCCTAAAAAAGTTAAAAAAATGGTAGAACCTGTCAAAAATGAGGTGCTGGTTCCACTGTATTAAACAATAAAAATGAACATTGTGCTAATTCGCTAATCAGCGTAATAACTGCATTTTAGATTCACTTGCTACCTATGGTCTCCCTCCAGTCCAAACCAACCGTGCGCCGGCCAATTTTACATACCGGAGGAAAGACACGTTTGTGGATTGAAGATTTGACCAGATTATCTATCCTTTCGACCGAATCTAGAGCAATGCCTGTTTTAGACGATATGCTTTTAAAAGGCAATTGGCGCTCCAGACCCAATAGTATTTGATCTAAAGTAGTGTAGTCAATTCCCAATTCATCCTCATCGGTTTGACCCTCCCAGAGCTCTGCAGTAGGCTTTCTCTCTATAATTTCTTTGGTAATTCCTAATTTCTTTGCAAGGCGATAGACCTGCGACTTGTACATATCTCCCATAGGCAGGAAATCCGACGCTCCGTCTCCCCATTTGGTGTAGTATCCAACCAAAAGCTCGGACTTGTTGGAAGTACCCATAACCAAGGACCCTGAACGGAAGGCTTTGCCATACAGGAGGGTCATCCGAATACGTGAATGCAGATTGCCTTCGGATGTCTTGGATGAAAAGGAATCGCTTGAGCTTTTGAAAGATTCAACCATAGGTGAAATACTCAGTTCCTTGGTCACAACTCCTAACGTCCCTGCATGAGTTGATGCCAAATCAACAGATTCGGTTCGATTAAAGGGCATTATGAGTCCTGTAACATTCCTGCTTCCCAGAGCTGAGACTGCCAGAGCAAGGGTGGTAGCTGAATCCACGCCCCCTGACAGGCCAATCACAACACCCGTGGCTCCAGCCTCTTTCACTCGGGTCTGGATGAATTTCTCAATTATCTTCTGTGTATCTGGAAGCAGTTCCACGTCTGCTTCATCAAGTAGGGCTTATTGAAATTTAGTAATAACATCTATTATTAATGGGTCTAAATGGGCTTCATGCATTTAGCAATAGGTCAGGCCCCTGTTGTTCTCGGAGATGTTGGGAAAAATCTGGAGATAATGGAGAACCTGATCTGCGAAGCGCAAAAAGACCGTGAGCAGGAGATAGACCTCATCGTTTTTCCCGAACTATTCGTGACAGGATACAATTTGCGTGACAACTACAACGACGTCGCCGAGAAAATACCTGACAAGGGAGAAGCGCAAACCGGAATGTACAAACTGGCTAAGAAATACAATATACATCTCGCAACAGGGATTGTGGAAAAATCCGGGAAATCACTGTTCAATTCTGCGATATTGATAGGGCCTAAAGGACACATTGGCCATTACCGCAAGCAATTCCTTCCAAATTTTGGCCCGTTTGAAGAAAAGCTGTTCTTTGGTCAGGGTGACCAAAACCCAGTTTTTGATACGCCCTTTGGAAAAGTCGGAATGCAGATCTGCTACGATATATTCTTTCCGGAGACTTCTATGGGTCTAGCCCACAACGGAGCTGATCTAATCCTTAATCTGGCGGCAAGCCCGACCACCTCAAGACCTTTATTCCACAGAGTACTGCCTGCCAGAGCGATAGAAACAACCTGTTTCTACGGATATGCCAACAACGTTGGGACTCAAGGAAGTTTGACTTTTGCAGGCGAATCCGTAGTTGTTGACCCTAGAGGAAAAACCCTAGCTGAGATTCCTTCTTTCGAAGAGGGAGTCCTAGTTTGTGAGATCCCAATTGAAGAACTGGATTCATACCGGGATGCCAGACCAGTTCTGAGAGATTCCAAAAAGTAAGGGCTTATTATCAAGGCTCATTCGGACCAATCCATGTTTGACGTGGCCGTGGTTGGACAAGGACCTGCTGGAGGAATAACTGCCCTGCGCTTGGCAGAGGCAGGACATTCGGTCATAGCTTTCGACCGCAAAAAGAGAGTAGGAGACCCCATCCACTGCGGGGAAGGTCTGGGAAAAATAGCTCTGGAACACACTAATTATCCTGTTGGAGACTGGGCCATAAGAGAGGTCAAGGGCAACCGAATCAGGATGCCGAACGGAAAATCCGTTGGATTGATGTCGCCCGGATATTCCATACATCGATGGGGGCTGGACAGTAAGATCTCGGACGATGCCGTGGACGCCGGTGCCGAAAGGCACGAGGGAGTCAAGATATCAAAAGTAACCAAGGAAAATGGTCACTGGAACCTTTTCTCAAAGGATGGGGAAATAGCAAAAGCCAAACAGCTGGTGATTGCAGAGGGAAGAGTTCCCAATATCGTGACGCAAGTTGGTCTGAAAGGAAATGACAAATTGCGTCTTTTGCCGGGACTCCAGTACAAATTCAAGGCAAGCGACGTTGACTTTCCAGATACTGACTATTTTGATTTCTACATCGACCCGATGTATGCTGATGGTTATGTCTGGGTTTTCCCCCGGGATGATATCTTCAACGTAGGTATCGTAGCTACTAACGGTGCCAAGGACGGACTGGAATACTTCTGTAGAGAACATATGAATGTTGAACCCGAAAAGAGAATTCTGAACGATCTAGGGGACAAACAGAATGGAGGACTAATTCCAAGAGATGGTCCGATAGCGCAATTTTCCACCAAGGATGCATACGTTGTGGGAGATTCTGCAGGGCTAACAAATCCAATAACCAAGGGAGGCGTGCATGTCGGGATGTTGTCCGGGGAATACGCTGCAATCGCTATCGGTAGCGAACTGGGAAGCGGGAAACTGGTTCCGCCCTCACATGCAATCAATTGCCATGAACTGAGAGGGCAATACTGGGA
>CAZXZT010000117.1:0-3277 GCA_964645695.1 uncultured archaeon | reverse complement strand
AGGTAACTGGGAAGGGACGTCCATCCCTCACCTTATATTGAAGAAGGATTCAATTTGCAATATCCTAAAGATATCTGAAGAAGAACTTAACATTTCTTTGGAAAAATCGAGACAGATTGTAAAACAGCATAGAGGTTCAAGGATTCCGCCTGGAACGGACGACAAGATAATTGTGTCTTGGAACGGTCTAATGATAAGTGCCTTAGCCAAAGCCTCTTATGTTTTGGAGAAGCCAGAATATTTTGCGGCTGCGTCCAAGTCCACATCTTTTATTTTGGATCGAATGTCAAAGGAAGATGGAATGCTTTACAGGACATACCGAAATGACTTAGCACACATAGACGCTTTCGCTGAGGATTACTCTTTCTTTGGTAATTCACTGATTGATATGTATGAATCAAGTTTTGACCCCTTCTATTTGGAGCAATCCAAGAGATTTGCAGATATTCTGGTTGAAAACTTTTTAGAAAAAGGAAATTTTAAGCAGTCATTATCTAAAAATATAGTTATTAATCAGAGAAATAGCATGGATAATGCTACACCTTCTTACAATTTTAGGTGTTGTCTATTATTAATACGGCTATATTTCTACTTTAATGTCAAAAAATACAAAGAAATTGCAGATAAAACTCTGCAAAATCATGGAAAAATGATAAAAGAACACCCTTTTGCTCATTCAACAGCCCTTTTTGTGCACAATTATTTGTCAATAGGTCCATTAGAGGTTGCAATAATTGCCAAAAACAGCGAAAATAGCCTTTCGAAGGTACTAAAAGGCCATTTATTACCTTATAAAATCGTCGCATCTTCTTTTTCCGGACTTGATATTCCCCTTATAACTGATAAAAAGATGTTAAAGAACACTCCAACTGCTTATATTTGCAAAGATTATGTTTGTAAAAACCCCGTAACTGATCCCGATGTCTTGGAAAAATCCCTAAAATCACATTATCGTAAATAAAACATAATCATTATATGTACACAGGTAAATTTTGGTAAGCCCCGGCTGCCGGAGAGAGTCTATTTCATTTTCCCTCATATCCCACCCGGGGCAACCCGATACAATGCCGGCTGTATCTCTAGAAAAGGCAAAAGCTGTTCTCTCCGAATTTACATTAGTCCAGAAGAAAACAAGTTTTGGTAAGTTGGAACTCGGATTTGAAAATTACACCAAGTTCATCAATGAATTCTGGACTGCCAAACAGAGGCAGGCCAATTCAATCCATGAGATATCATATCGGGCCTGTTACAAACCTCAGCTACCTAGATTTTTCATTGATGTCTTCACCCAATCTGATGATGTGGTCTATGATCCGTTTGCTGGAAGGGGAACTACGTTGATTGAGGCAGCATTGATGGGGCGGAATATAATCAGTAACGATGTTAATCCGTTGAGCCAGCTACTCACCCAATCTCGACTTGATATTCCAACTCTGGACCAAATAGGACAGCGTCTGGAGGGACTTCATATTCAGGAGTTAAAGGCCGATATCGATTTGTCGATGTTTTATCACAAAGATACTGAAGCAGAAATCCTTTCTTTGAAGAATCAATTGGACAGCGCCGATTATGTGGACAACTGGATCCGAATGGTTGCCACCAATCGTCTGACCGGTCATTCAGCTGGATTCTTTTCAGGATACACATTGCCACCAAATCAGGCAGCCAGTCAGAAAAGCCAGACCACTATCAATGAAAGACTAGGTATAACTCCCGCCTACAAGGATACCAAAGAGATAATACTGAAGAAATCAAAGAGCCTTCAGCGTAATCTGAATCCGGAAATAGTTAAACAGTTAAGGGGTATAGGGTCGTCGGCCATTTTTTCCAGCCGGGATTCGCGATTCACGTCTCATATTCCTAACGAATCAGTTGATCTCACAGTCACATCGCCTCCTTTCCTGAACATAGTAAGATATGCGGATGACAACTGGCTAAGGTGTTGGTTCAATTCCATTGATGTTTCCGAGGTTGAAAAGAAAATAACATTATGCCGAACTGTAGAATCATGGTCAGACATGATGGGCAATGTTCTCGATGAGCTTTATCGTGTTACAGTACCTGGTGGATGGGTTGCCTTTGAAGTCGGGGAAGTAAACAACGGTAAGATAAAATTGGATGAATATGTAGTACCTTTAGGTCTTGAATCCGGTTTTGATTGTGCTGGAATCATGGTCAATTCCCAAGATTTTACCAAGACCTCGAATATCTGGGGAATCAATAATATGAAAACAGGAACCAACACAAATCGTATAGTTCTCTTCAACAAACCTAAATAAAGCGCTGTCGTATCAAATTGCAATGCAGAAATTTCTGTCTTTAGTCATAGTTTTTCTAGTGACTCCAGCATTTGGTGGATGCCTTGAACCTGAGGATAACAGAGTTGTTATCGAAGAGCCAACACCCTTCGATTTCGGTCGTTCCCAATCAAACACTACTTGGTACCACTATCCAGGATCTTTGGCTGAGCCATGGGCCATAGATGCAACCGATCCCAAAGCAGTACTAGGTTCGAATATTACTGCAAATTTAACAGGCAATAATATTCCATACTTTGTTAATGCAACCTATTATGGTACAGGTTTTGACACATTTGAACCTACCATCGGAGTTACTGGTTCTGGAGCTATATTCTTTACCAATTGGAATGGAGCAGGTGAAGGAACACACATTATTCGCTCACTTGATCAAGGTCAGTCGTGGGAAGACGTCGGTCCTTTTTTAGGTGGAGATGAGGGTGGTTCTGGCCAAACTCCAAATTCCAATGATCCCTATATCTATGTTGACAAGTTTACAGACAGACTCGTTAAATTTGATATGCATGCACTTGCAGTAATTAATGTTGAATATTCAGATAATGATGGAGATACATGGAGTACGCCTTATCCTACACATGGTTATGCAGTACCACAAGACCATCAAAGCATTGCTTCTATGCCTCATTCCAATGCAATCTCAGGAGAGGTAGTACATGTTTATTGTATAAATACCGGTTCAGCAGCAGCTGGACCTCAGTGTTCAAGGTCTCTAGATGGGGGACTAACCTGGGATGCGCAGAGACCCGGATATCCAGTTGGAACATCACAATGCTCAGGCCTTCACGCCCATCTTGCAGGTGGACACGATGGCACAATATATCGTGGCAATCCTTCTTGTGACGGTCCTGCAGTTTATCGTTCTGTTGATGGAGGCTCCACTTGGACAGAACACACAATTACTTCAGAGATAGGCATGAACCCAGCTCTGCAACATGCTCACGAGGTCGCTACAGCAGTTG
>CAZXZT010000116.1:0-3296 GCA_964645695.1 uncultured archaeon | reverse complement strand
CTCATATTTCTTGTCAGCGAATTTAAGTTTAATCGTCTGTATATCTGCTCTCAGCGGATTATTCCTACCCGTTCCCTGAAGAACATCAGCCCAGGTATCATGTGGGAAACCAATTGTAGTTCCTTCCCCAGACAAATAAACTATCATCTGATTGAAAGTTGAATGATTCTGCTTGTCATCAAAGATACGTGCAAAATCTTCTTCAATCTCATCGGCAAATGAACGGTAGAGCATCTCATTGCAACGCCTATCCCGCATATAATCAGACAGAAAGATCATACAAGCCAAAGAATGCAAGCCTCCAGGTTTGTAATTGGGACCGTCCTTGAGCAACCTCTGCAATATCAAAGCAACATAATTTTCCATTCCCTTCCTTGAATTGTCCTTGACAAAATTCTTGGTCAAAACCGAGATACCATTGTATTGCATCTCCTTGATCATTAACCAAATAAATATTGGACTTCCTTGTGCATAATTCGTCAATTCTTTTATAGAATTAGAATCATATCTTATGTTAGAGAAATCAAACATTCTTTCACACAATCTAGAGACATTTTCATCTGAGAATAGAGGCACTGTAAGTCTCTTAAATTTTCTCTGGAATTCATCAGGTAACTTGTTCCAGTCAGCTTCTCTAGCTGTGACCACCAGACCTTTGGCGTCACTATCCATTATTCCCTGAACCATATCTGAATTTTCAGGTATGTCATCATAGAATAATTTCATTCCAAATTCCAGATGGGCATCAGTAATATCGGTAGTTGTTAGAATTCCTGTTGGAACCTTGTCCATAAATGAATCAAATATCTCGAACAAGAGTGTTGTTTTACCAACCCCAGGTTCACCTATAACTACATAATTCTCTTCGGGTTTGCTGTTAATAACCTCAAGAATGTGTGAGGCTCGTTCATCATCTAGGTAAACATTCTTTCTTAGATTTGGAGGGAGACTCCATTCACTCAGAACTACAGTGGGATCGGTTGGAATCTCAAAATAGGAGGATACGGAAATATCCTTGAAATTGTTATGTAAATTATCTAGCTCCTTGACATTATCTGGCCATTTAGAATAACATTTCCAACGACTTGTGAATAAATCAAGGAATGTCTTTCCATCAGGAGCTAAATCCCTAGGTTTGCGCCACTGCTGAACCGAGGCTCGATGGCTATCCTCTTTTTTTGTTGATGTAGAAGTAGCTTCAGGAATAGGATCTCCAGCCAAATGAGCTGTTTTCTTTGAATCTGCTAATGCCTTAGCCTTTTTGATTTTGGCTAAGATGTCATCATATGACACTAATTACCGCCCTTTTTACTCTTGAAAGAATCAAAAACAGCGTCTGAATAATCTTCGCTGGTATCTCCTTGTAATTGCTCAGATATCATAGATTCAATTTCAGAAATTTCCGCTTCCAATTCTGGAGATGAAACTCCGGATGCTTCTAATTCACTTACAATACCCTGTAGCTCATCTAACTGGGCCATTGAATTTAGTGCATCACCAGTCATTGTCTCATAATTAGTAAGTAAATTAAGTGCATTGGTTCTATCTTCTGAGAAATAATTGAGACCATTGATATCTTGCAAACTACTCAGAGCATCATTTATCTCAGAGTCTGAAATTCCTGCATCAACTAATCTTTGAAGACCGTCCACTATTTGTGGAATAGAGTTTCGAGCACTCCATTCTACCAGTCCTGCTGCAATCATGGCACCTACTGCGAAAGTTAACAAACCATACAATGCAGAATTGTCTGGTAATGAAAATGAAACCTCTGGATCGCTGCCTCCTGTATCATCAGATGGTAATAGGGAGGTATTACTCGTATAATCTTCAACGTAATCTGAATTATCAAAAGCAAAAATTTCGGATGAACTTGCGACAATAAATGAACCGTCAGACGATATCTCAACATTTGATATGTATAAATGCCAATAACTTTTGGGGGCACCAATACTATATTTCCAAACCGGTTTGCTGTTGGAAGAATTGAAAAAATAGATTTCTCCTTCACTTGTTCCTGCAAGGACATACCTCCCCTCTGATGAAAGTGATACAGACGTTACAAATCCTTCAGTTTTAAACTTCCAAAAAAGATTAAGGTCATTCAAATCAAATAAGTATACTTCTTTGTTCATAGAGCCTGCAGTGATAAATTTATTATCATCTGATATGATAATTGAAGTAAATCCGCAATTAAAATCTAAACAATTACTAGCACCTTGATTATCAAATGAATATGTTCCTAAAATTTCGTTCTCCTGATAAAGGTAAGTTTCTGAATCTTTGCTAAATAAAAATAAAGTAGTATTAGTTCCGCCTGTTATGTATTGCCCATCATTTGAAATTTCGACAGACCAGAATGTTGAATCTTGTTCAAATAATTGACTCGGGGAATTAGATGTGTCATAAATCCATAAAGGAGTATTACTATTTTGTTCGAATAATATGACTTGCCTAAACTTACCCACTACTACATATTCACCATTATCAGAAATGTCAACTGAATGTACTTCTCTATAATTTTCATCCATGCTGCGGTCATAAATCCACAGAGGAGTTGGAGAATTCTTATCAAAGAAATAGACTTTTCCGTCCCAGGATCCTATTACTATTCGGCTTCCATCCTCTGAAACTGCTACCTCTGAAATTGTTTTCAATGCAGAAAAAGTCCACAATGGTGTAGACATAGAACTATCAAAAACATATAGGATTTGGCGAATATTTCCACCTATCACAAAAATATATTGGCCATCTGAGGAAATCTCTACTTGCCTAATACTCCCTTCTACAGTATAACTCCATATTGGAATATCAGATTCACTGCTAAAGAACAGAACATCACTATTTGATGCCGCAGCTATACTCTGACCATCATCGGACAAAGCAACATAATCTCCAGGTGAATAGGTCCACAAATAATCAATAAGAGGAGATTCAGGTTCCGGCTCCGTTTCCTCTTCTTCAACGACCACTAAACTTGTTACGTAGAATCCACTAGGGTAGTATGAATTACCATAGAATAAGTCAATGTCTTCCCAGCCTTCATACCAGACCTCAATCACTATATCATCGCCCTCAAGAACGTCAAAAGTGATATTGATATTGTAAATGCCTGTAGCATTTACGGGATATTCAATCATCATTCCATTTTCGTCAGTCCAGTAGGCGGGATCATCCCCCTCACACTCTACCGTATTGTTACCAATATTCTGACCACGGTGATAAATATTAAAGGTCCACTCACAATCTAGTCCATAATCCCCACCAGAGGAGGATATAAGCCAAAAGAATTCTGC
>CAZXZT010000115.1:0-3323 GCA_964645695.1 uncultured archaeon | reverse complement strand
TCAGAAATTAAAAAATCTAATAATAATATTGATTTGAATTTTGAAAAAATATCATCGACATCAGCCAGATTTTCCACATGGTAAGTCTCGGCCATACGAATTCCATTTTCTACTGCAAAATTATAGAAATTCCATTTGTTCAGACATAAGGCTACCGAATCATGGTCCGGAAAAAAAAGTTGAGTGTCCAATCTTTCTCTAATCTCTGATAATTTCTCGACTTCGGGATCATTAGTGGGAATAATCAAGACTGGTTTCTCTTCACTTATAATACGAGATATTCTTTCCTCATAATCAGGGGCTGAGGCGAGCGGGACAACAAAACGACGATCAACATCCGCTCTGGCCACCTTATATTCAGATATATCAAAGCCTATTAAGAAATACTTTTCTCTTTCCTTAATCGTTGTAATTATATTGTTAGCTCCACCCCCTCCTGCACCAGTGATAACTACTTTGGTCTTTGACATGTCTAATACATCATCTCTGAATTAGGATAAAATTTGAATTCTAATATGTTATTGGAAGGATCCTTCAAGAAAAATGTCTGATGCCTCTCTGGCATGTCCTCAAAACGGGTAAAGACGGGATTAAGCATTTTTACATCTTGGTCTTTCAACTGGGCAACAAGAGAATTGAAATCTGATTCTTTGTAGAAAGTTATTCCAAAGTGGCGAGGGTATGGTTCAGGATCCATATCTATCTTATCTGGGGCTAAATGGCAGACTAACTGATCTCCAAAGAAGTCGAAGGTCGCGCGATCATCGTATTCGCGACAATGCTTGCAACCCATCTTAGACTGATAAAAATCAATAGTTTCCTGTAGATCCTTACAAGGTATCGCTATGTGAAACGCATTATTCGGATCTCTCATGACCCTTTACCAGAGCTACGATTATTTATAATCTAAGTTAAACTCAAAAATTGAAGTCAAGGACTTGTGTATCAAAAGTCTGCAAGTTCACGGCAATTGCTCTACAGGGATCTGGCTGAAAGCCCATCATCTTCTGATAATCTGTCTGGGCTTGCCAAGTGCCAGGATTCAACATCAGAACGCCCTTGTACCTCTCAACTCCGCAAGAATGAACGTGACCTGTAACAAAGATGTCAGGAATCTCTCGTATCAATAAGTGATCCTCTCTTTCCGGTGCTAAGGGAGTTTTACCTCCATTTATTGGTGCCATGTGTCTTCTGTTGAGCAACTCCTTCATCATTGCCATAGGATTGTCATAGGAAAGGTCTCGAAGACTAACCAGATCATCTAGGGATTTACCATGGTAGCAGAGAATCTTAACACCTGATATATCAAGTAGGACTGGATTAGCTGTAAAGGTTAAATTATCCTTGAAATTCTTTATCACTCTGTCTGGAAGTGGTAACTGAGGTTCCATAAGCCGGACCGCATCGTGATTACCTGGCATTATGACTGTCTGAATTTCTGTTGGAATCTTGGAAACGGAAGTTGCCAATTCGGAGTACTGTTCCCAAACGTCAGTTATAGATAAATCATCTTCCTGACCCGGATAGGAGTCAATACCATCAACTGCGTCTCCAGCTATTATCAAATAGCCGGGATTAGGAATCCATTCTTTGTGATAATCAACTTCTCCATTCAACCAAGACGTGAATTTTTCCCATTCTCTATTTTTGAAGGTATTGCTACCTAAATGAATATCTGAGATAAACAACGCAATGTATGGTTCATCAGCTCGAGCAAATTCCCGATAACTGCCAACGTGAGGTCGTACTATTGGAGAATTCACGAACAAAAGATTGCCTTGTCTGCTAAGTTTACCAGACACGCCGATAACCTCATCATGCAATAGATTCAGACTGCCTCCTTCTGGTTCGGTTAGCATCAAGTTCAGACGATTTTTGGAATCCTCAAGAGCGACCCTGATACGGCCATTTGGAAAGGACCGAATTTCTGCGACCATGCCAATCACTTTGTTTTCTTGATCTGGATCCAAGTTTGACAGGTCGCCTGCATCCCGCATTGAAGGATCTCTGCGCACCAGCCTTGAGAGTGTCTTGAAACGATCATTGAAAAGGGAAACATAACTTTCCAACTTGCCATCTGCCATACTTTTGTTGATCTGCCTATCGATTATGATTGGGGGGATGTTGGCAACTTTAGGGCGACTTATGGGCTTGGGCGGTTTCGGATTATCATCAACAATCAAATCCGAAACACTAAGGAACAATTTGGGCCTGTCCAATGAATCAACCGATTTCTCAAGGAGCACTAGACCTTCGGGATGGTTAACCACATGAGTTACCAACTCGGGAGATGGCATTAATTTATGCTCTGAGAGCCAAGCAATGACTTCCTTTTCTTTGACTGACAAGTCTAGCCCCATTAGAGAGAGAAGAAAACACTTTTTGTAGTGTAGAACATGTAAACTCAAAGTGATTATATTCTATCAAAAAATGGTTGGAAAATCCGCCTTTAAAAACGAAAAAATAATGTCCCTGGACCCTCCCCATTTATAGGCAGTATGCTATACGCATGGCCCGGCTTATTGGGGACATATTATTTATGAAAAAGAAGCAAAGTTCTGGAAAAAACAACGTTTTTGATGAGCTAATGCACGAAGAGCGAATCTTCAAGAACAGAGAAGCTCTGGCGTCAACCTACATACCGCCAGAATTCCCCCACCGAGATACGGAAATTAATGAAGTTGCGAATATTCTAAAGCCGGCTTTGTACGGTGCTCGGCCGTCCAATATACTAATATACGGGCAGACAGGAACAGGAAAGACTGCGGTCGCAAAATTCATCTGCAAGCAGATTGTATCAAAGGCTGTAGCGGAAGGGAAAAAAATTCATACGGCTTACATTAACTGCAAACAAACGAATACTCCGTATGGAATCCTGACTAACATTGGCAGAACCTATTCTCGTGATTGGGAAGAACGAATACCTAACGCGGGCTGGAGGATAGACAAAGTATATTCAGCATTGAAAGAAAGGGCAGACGAGGATGGCGGGATTGCAATTGTAGTTATGGATGAAGTAGACACTCTGGTAAGTAAGAACGGTGATGAAATCCTTTACCATCTCACCGGTCTCAATTCGGATTTGGACAATTCAAAAATATCACTTATTGGCATATCCAACGATACCAAATTCACTTCATGGCTTGATCCAAGAGTCAAATCGAGATTGGGTGAAGAATCATTGACGTTTGCACCATATAATGCACTCCAGATTGAGGATATTCTTTCTCAAAGAGCGAAAATGGCGTTTCACAAGAACGTTGTGGACCCTCTTGTATTATCATACTGTTCCAGTAAAGCCGCTCAGGAACACGGAGACGCAA
>CAZXZT010000114.1:0-3369 GCA_964645695.1 uncultured archaeon | reverse complement strand
GCATTGGGCCATGATGCGTCGGCATCAGGTACCCAGCATTCTTTTGACAGGCTAATTGTTTCACACACGGGCGCGAAGAAGTTGAAACCATCACCGCCCGGCACGGTAGGAGTTGCTACGCCGTCAACGTATGTTACTGTACCATCCACAAACTGAAGTGTTCTTCTGTTGACGTCATAAGTAACATTTACCAATTCTTCATGTGAATCTGCACCCGACTTTGAAGAAGAGTCCCAGCATCCATCTGAGCTTTGAACACCATAATTTGCCGGTAAAGCAGTTCCATTGTCATCGTACTCCGTCTCAAAAATCCTTAGATATCCAAGGACATTCACGTGCGTGTCTGTTGTATTTGAAGAATCCGTGATGACACAGCCCGATCTGAAACCTGTTGCATCATAGTACTCGGACTGGAAGGTAAATGTGTTTAGGCCACCAACCCGGCCCTCGTAATATGTTGTAAAGTTGAAGCCTCCTTTTTCAAAATTATTATCATCCAGATGGACCATAGTAGGTAAGGCCATGTAGATTGTAACATTGTAAATGCGATCTATGACTCCGCCGAATTCAGTACCAACAATGTACTCGGCTTTGTATGAGAACCACATTGGCGCTGATCCTGGACCGGCACCTCCGTTTCTGCCCTCAAACGTATCTTTAAGAAGTCGCAAGTCGCTACCTTCACCAGGCATAAAAGGAATCTGAGTAGCTGTTTCATCCGCGCTACAGGTCATGACTTCGACTCCATTCATTGTCCTTTTGTCTGAGCAGGTAAATGTGTCAGAATAATCCCCATTAACTGGATTGGGAAACTTGTATTCTTTACCTTCTTCTGGAAGGTTTGTGGGCGTCCAAGTTCCCTGAGTACCGTTAATTGTGTACTCTTTTCTATGCAATAAGGATTCGGATTCAGCAACTGTACCTAGCCAATCACCCTCACCATCTATTCCATTGTTCGTGAGACTAAAATTTTGGAGAAGGCGCGTATAATCTCCATTTGGTTTACCAATAAGATTGAGGGTTGCGCCTGCTTCAACCTCTGCTTTCGTCGGATCGAAAGATCCTGTACCAACGTTGTCGACAAAGACGCCTGTCCCATTTTCGGTATCCAAATCAAAAGTCTCGATATCTCCTTCAAAATAGTAGTTTACTTCAAAGTCATTAGGTGCAAGTAATCCATTGGGAACCATGACTCCCAGTACATATGCACATATCAATAGAAATACGGCTCCTGTGGCCACAAAGGCCTGTGCTGTCCATTCAGGTAGATTCATGTTGCTCATGTTTTTCTCCCAATGCCAAGGCAATGAGTTTGCTTCAGATTTCTCTAAAAGACATATCTATGCTAAAAAAAAACGTATATAACCTTTGTTGTAGTATTTCTAAATATAAATCAGGTCTGTAATTCCTCGAGTTTAGTAATAAATAACTTGACCTCTTCAACACTCCAACCAGAGTAGAACTCCCCAAACCTAGACCAGGCCTCTGGATCCTCAGTAGCCATTCGATACAGATCTACAAGTGTTGCCTGAATCTTGTCTGCATCATAACTTTTAGAATAGTCCGCTACCCTTTGTTGCACTTTGTCCTGGTCTATATTGTAACTGGTATTGATATCTAAATCACTGAATTCCAGATAATCTCCCAATAACGCCTGCGGTACGTATAGAATATACATGCCTGAGAAAAATACCCCAAATTGAAAAACCAGATACCCTTCGGGAGCATGACCAAAAGTGAACCACCCATCCTCCTCCATGTACCACTTTGCGTAATAGTAATAACTAATGAAAGTGCATATGAAAAAGGACGGAACTGAAAATAGCCAGTCTGTAAGGCTGATAGATCGATCAGCCTCAGGAATCTCTCCCAGAATACTGTATCTCAGACTATATATCTCAAGAATCATCCAGTACATTAGGAAAATTGCCAAGAAGATTAGGATCAAAGCTACAAAGAACCAGATATAACCCTGATCAAACATGACAAAAATAATTATCGTACCAAGAGCGGTCAACCAGTAAACCCCAATTAGCCAGATTCCATGAGACCAGATCTTGTAAAAAAGTTGCTGTAGACACATTATGCAAGCTATTCCTGAAATCAACCAGAGTGGGGTCGAAATCAAATGGAATTCTATTCCGAACAGTGGAAGCGAAATCAGTTTTCCAATACCTGATTCCATATATCCTGAAAACAGGGAGATTGTGAACGTCAAGGTAGACAAAACCAATAGAAGCGAATCTTCAGCTGACCTATCCAGATTAAACTGACGTCCTAACAGGCCCATATTTATTGAAGTTGAAAGTTAGTACAAATAGATTGTGCGGGGCGTCGTCAGCTGATTTTCTTCCTTGATATTGGCAATAATGTTGATAAGTTGTCAATTTTCTTTCATGGACTGTTTGAGAAGGTCGCCCATTGTTAGATTCTTACGCGATTTCTTGAGATTCGGCTCAGGATTGTTTTTCACACTCTCGGTTAGCCTGATTTTCAAGAATCGCTCTAATTTCTTTGTCAATTTTTCGTTGGGACGCATATTACCAGACTCAACAGACGTGATTATTGACTTTTTCTCTGATATATTGTGGGCCAAGGTTGCATGGTCGAGACTGAGCTTTTCTCTGGCTTGGCGTATCACAACACCGTAATCACTAATCAAAACATTTTCATCCGGATCGGTTTCGCTATATCGCATTTTCTGCTTTCTCTTCTGAAGTGTTTGAGCAATATGTGCTCTACGACCTATGGACTCTATTTGTGCTGATTCCGAACCCGAATCGCTACATGTGTTGCAGACCTGCAAGATCGAACCTGATATTTTACGAGTGTTCAAAAGGGCTGATTCAGCACCACACATCTCGCACAGCATTTGAAATCAAAAATGATATATATCTAAGCCAATTAAATGTTTAGTGATTTAAGGTGGCTTCGGAAGAAAGTGAAGGTGACGTGTCAGCCCCTACGGAGGGTGAAGACTGGAACAAGTGGCTTATAGAGGAGACTGAGAGGTTTGAGGCCGAGAAAAGGCAGTTGGAAACTGACGTTTCTAGAATGAAAAGAGAAAATGCACATCTTAAAGGTGAACTCGCCAGACTTAGAGCACCTCCTCAGGTCATAGGAACCGTTAGAGATATACTGGATGATGGCCGAGTTAGCATCAAGTCTAGCAGTGGACCAGATTTTGTAGTCCACATCTCTGAAGGAATAGATAAGGAAAAACTGGAAATTGGCGATAGAGTCGCATTGCACCGTCAAACATTAGCAGTTCTAGAAACGTTGCCTTCGGCTAAGGATCCACTTGTAATGGGTGCTGAAGTTGAAAGTAAACCAATTGAAACCTACAAGGATGTTGGGGGATTGGCCGAT
>CAZXZT010000113.1:0-3383 GCA_964645695.1 uncultured archaeon | reverse complement strand
GGTGTCAAAAATGCGTTTGACTTTCCAGGGTTTGTACCGGCCTATGTAAGACCTCTCTTTTGCGAGGGAAAAGGACCCTTCCGATGGGCTGCACTATCCGGAGACCCCAACGATATTGCGGAAACCGACAGAGTTATTCTAGAATTGTTTCCCAAGGATAAAAAGCTTTTGAGATGGATTACAATGGCTCAAGAAAAAGTCAAATTCCAAGGTTTGCCGGCCAGGATTTGCTGGTTGGGGTACGGAGAAAGAGCCCGCGCAGGCTTGGCCTTCAACGAATTGGTAAGAAGCGGAAAGGTAAAAGCTCCAATCGTAATAGGAAGAGATCATTTGGATTCGGGTTCAGTAGCCTCCCCTAACCGAGAAACTGAGAGAATGAAGGACGGAACTGATGCAGTGGCTGATTGGCCAATACTTAATGCTCTGCTAAATACTGCCGCAGGGGCAAGTTGGGTAAGCTTCCATCATGGTGGTGGTGTCGGAATGGGGTATGCCCTTCATGCAGGAATGGTTGTTGTAGCTGATGGAACGGATGAGGCGGCTGAAAGACTTGGAAGGGTATTGACCACTGATCCTGGAACTGGGATTATGAGACATGCCGATGCAGGATACGAAAAAGCAAGAAAGGTAGCCAAAGAAAAGAATGTAAATGTTGGAATTGTAGAAGGTCTATGAATCTAATAATTGCATCCGAGGCAGATACTGCTTCCATTAACTTGAGAGATAGGTTACTGGAGAAAGCCGAGTGGAAAGAGGATGGTGAATTTGAAGGGCAACAGATATGGCACCTTTCAAAAAATTATGGAGACTTTTGTCTCACAGGTACACGGCTCATAACCATAGACAAACTCCACATTCATGCAGAAAGAATAGATCAGAAATGGGTTGAAGAGACCAATATCAAAATTGAAAATATAGTGTTCTTGTCCCGCCACAGAGCCGCAAGTGGCAGACCCAGTCTTACCGTACATCCGATTGGAAATTGGGGAAAGGCAGATTATGGAGGCCTTCCAGGTGAAGTTTCAGGAGTCTCGCCCGTTTGGATGACTGGACTTTTACTGAACATATATGCGAACCGGTTGCCCGGATACGATGTTTGTTTCGAAGCTACGCACCACGGCCCGTTGGTAGAAACTCCGACCATGTTTCTGGAAATTGGATCAAGCGAAAATCAGTGGGAATTGAAAGAACCTGCTGAGGCTCTAGTAAAATCATTACTGGAATTGGAGCCTGCCAAGGGCATTAAAGTAGTCGGAATAGGAGGAGGGCACTATACTCCAAGGTTCACACAGGCGACTCTTTCACACCAAGTATGTTTTGGCCACATGGTTGCAAATTATGGTGTGCCATCACTCACTCCTGAACTTCTGAATAATGCAATAAAAACAAGTGGAGCTGATGGCATTTATTTTCACAGAAAAGGGATGAAGAAAGATGATTACAGGAAATGGAAAGAATACGCCGAAAAAGAGGGGATTGAAATATTCAGGCAGGCAGATTACGAAAAACGCTGAATTATAGAGGACAAAACATCCTGTTTCGAAAGCAAAAACATCCGATACACTTAATAAACGATTCTCCTGTCAATTTGTTTAGGTGTAATACCATGAGTGACGACGACATGGAAAATGGTGATGACGGAGGGTCTGAAATGGAAGCTCCAGCTGCCCCAGAGGCTGCGCCTGCCACAGAGGCAGGAATGAGTGATACATTGGATGACTACTTCGGAATAACCAAAGCAGGTAGTACTGTTGAGACGGAAATTCGTGCTGGTTTGACGACTTTCCTGACAATGGCATATATCTTGTTCGTTAACCCTAGCATGCTCTCTCTAACGGGAATGCCGTTTGAGGACGCATTGTTTGCAACTGCGGTTGCAGCCTTTGTGGGATGCGTGGTTATGGGTCTCTGGGCTAACCTCCCCTTCGCACTGGCTCCAGGTATGGGTTTGAACGCGTATTTCACGTTCACCGTAGTACTGTATGGATTCGGAGTGAGTTGGCAGGTGGCCTTGGCAGCAGTCTTTGTAGAAGGAGTCTTGTTCATGATTTTGTCTCTACCACAGGTAGGTGCAAGGTCGGCAATGATCAATGCTATTCCTAAGGATTTGAAGATTGCTACGATGGCTGGAATAGGAATGTTCCTGGCAATCATTGGATTCAGAGAAGCTGGATGGATCCAAGATGACGGAGCAACCCTTGTGAATCTGGCCACGACTGAAAGCTGGACCCATATGGAAGGCGGATTCTGGGCTTTAGTCGGTTTGATTATGATAACCGTACTAATGGCCAGAAAGGTCAAGGGTGCAATCGTAATCAGTATCGTAGCAATTTCTGTTGTTGGATGGGGACTTGGGGTACACGATACCTACAACGATTTTTATCCAGATCCATATGTTGCGGTAGACGGAGACGGTGAGGCAATCGGGGATGCTGAGAATGGTTATACGATAGTGCAGGATGTGTACGTGTCCAATGCTGAAGCTCCAGAAGAATATTTCGGGATGCCTGAACTGCCTGAAGAATCATTATTTGCAGCACTTGGCGCTTTAGGAGATATTGGTGCCGATGACGGCGTAGGTTTTGGTACCTTCCTGATGATAATGATTGCTTTCTTTTTCGTGGATATATTTGACACTGCCGGGACACTATACGGTGTTGGTAGGATGGCTGGAAAAGTAGATGAGAATGATGAAATTGAAAACTCAGATGAAGCATTTATGTCTGATGCTGCTGGAACAATTGTTGGCTCACTTACTGGAACCAGTACGGTTACCAGTTATATCGAATCTGCGGCCGGTGTTGAAGAGGGTGGTAGAACGGGACTCACCGCTGTAGTATGTGGTTTCCTATTCCTGCTTGGTCTATTCTTTGCCGGATTCTTCAAAGCTATTCCCACTTTCGCGGTAGCCCCTGCCCTGATTATAGTAGGTGCAATGATGATGAGAGGTGTTGGTGATATAAACTGGAGAGATATAGAAATCGCTGTGCCTGCATTCATAACAATCGTCTTGATGCCATTCACTTATTCAATAGCTGATGGTATTGCTTGGGGTCTAATCTCCTACGTGCTGATTAAGCTCACTGTCGGAAAGCATGAAGAAATAATAGAAAACAGGGTTCTGTGCGCTATTGCGTTGCTAATGACCATGTTCTATCTTGGGCCTGGAGATCAATCCACTTTCGGGTGGCTTATGGACTTCATCAACTGAGCAGATAAAAACGCCAAAACTCCCTGGAACCAGAAGGGTCTGGGGAGCATTTGCCAAGAACGTAATCTTTAGACTATGTGTTCTATAGAAGATGTTGAGAAAATCGCAAGCAGAATTAGGAACGTACCTGATTTCCCAAAGAAAGGAATAATGTTCAAAGATATTACTCCTG
>CAZXZT010000112.1:0-3422 GCA_964645695.1 uncultured archaeon | reverse complement strand
GCAGGAATATCGTTTAAGATTACGAAATCCAAGTCTAGATTTCCGGAGGTGCCATTGTCTGTTGAGGTAACATTGTAATTTGTTGCAACAGCCAAAGTGAAATCGTCTGGAAATATAGTGCCAAACGGCATGTCCTCAGTGTCTCCTAATTCATCCTCTGTCCATTCCAGACTATAATTCACATTCGTTAAATTGTAGGGATAGTTGTGCGTTAGAAGCGTGTCGTCCTCTTGGGCAGTGTATCCTGCGTGAGTAGGAACTATAACGGTATGTTCTTCGAAAGTTACGCTAAAGGTTCTCATTGATACCAGAACCCAAGTTTGAGCTGTACTGGACAGGTTCCCGTCATCGTTAACGACCAGAGTTACTGTAAAATTGCCGACTGTCTCATAAAAATGGTTGGGGCGCATACCCTCTCCTGTAGACCCGTCACCAAAATCCCATTTGAAAGTTAGAACATCACCATCCGGATCGCTTGACGAGCCTCCATCAAAAAGTACGAGACTGTTGACCTTGACGCTCTGCCCTTCACCCCCGTACGTTGAGTACAGGCTGGCAATCGGAAATTCATTCCGGTGCAATATTTCAATGTTCTCGCTGGCCACGCCAATACGGCCCTCTCCATCTACAACTGTCAGAACTACAGTGTACTGTCCCTCCTCGGCAAAGACGTGTTGCACTTTCTCCCCCGTGCCTCCTGAACCGTCACCAAAGTCCCACAGGTACTTTGCCCCGCTGGGTTTCTTTCCAGCCACAGCAAAAGAGGCCGAATCTCCCTCGATGACTGAACCTAGTGGAAGCTGGATCTCAACCCCGGAAAGCTCTTCCGGGGTTGTGTCCAAACAACCCGGTACGAGCATCATAATTGCTATAATCAACGCCTTGCGCACGGCGTGCTAAATACTGGACGTTTAATAATTACGCCGGCTACCGATACCCTTTTTTACTATCTGAGACCGTGGCGACTAGGGATTTTTAATGCAAGCAGGACACATGGCCTATGACCGGGCTATAACTGTATTTTCTCCAGACGGGAGATTATTTCAGGTAGAATATGCCAGAGAGGCAGTAAAAAGAGGGACAACCACAGTCGGTATCAAGTTCAAGGACGGTGTGGTTCTAATCGTTGACAAAAGGCTGAGTTCGAAACTAATCGAACCCGAGAGTATCGAGAAAATTTTCAAAATTGACACTCACATAGGTTGTGCAACTTCCGGTCTGGTCGCTGACGCAAGGGCTCTGGTGGATCGCGCCAGGGTTGAATGTCAGGTTAATTCGTTCAACTATGGCGAGGACTTGGCTGTTGAATCGCTGGTCAAGAAAATTTGCGACTTCAAACAGAGCTATACGCAATATGGAGGTGTTAGGCCGTTTGGTACGGCGATGCTAATTGCAGGAATTGATGCCTCGGGCCCTCATCTTTATGAAACTGATCCCTCCGGAGCCATGATGGCCTACAAAGCGGGTGGAATCGGTGCTGGAAGGAACGAAGTCATGGAAATATTTGAAAAGGATTTCAAGGATAACATGACGCAGAACCAGGCCATTGGCTTGGGTCTGAAGGCGCTTTCAGCGGCAAACGAGAACAATCTCAAATCGGAAGTCATTGAAATAGCTGTCATAAATCCCGTAAAGGAATTCCATACCTTAAGTTCTGAGGAAGTAGATAAGGCGGTAAAGAAAGTCAAGTAATGGTATCACTTGAAGACTCGGTTATTGCCAGATTTGAGACTGGTGGTGATCGATTCGAAATTCTTGTGGATCCAAGAGCTGCGCAGGATTACAAGGAGGGTGGTGATATAGACTGGGAGGAGGCCATCGCCGCTGATGGCATCTGGAACAATAGTGCAAAAGGGGAGAGATCACCAGATATCCTGGTCAATAATACCTTCGGATCTCTGGATTTAGTGGAAATATACAAAAAAATACTGAAGGAAGGCAAGATACAGCTGACTTCCCAGCAAAGAAAGGAAATGATTGAACAAAAAAGAAAACAAATCATAGCGTACATTGTCGCTAACGCAATGAACCCACAAACCGGTGGAGCGCATCCTCCGCAAAGAATAGAAAATGCAATTGAGGAGGCACGGTATTCCGTAGATCCTATGGAAACTGTGGAAAAACAGGTTGAGAACATTGTCAAAAACATAAAAACGCTGATACCTATCTCTTTCGAGAAAATACAGGTTGCAGTGAAAATACAGGCCATACATGTCGGCAAATGTTACGGACAATTATCAGGAATCGGGAAGATCATGAACGAGGAGTACCAGAAAGACGGTAGCTGGATCGGAATTATGGAAATGTCAGCCACATCGTACAACCGGTTAGAAGACGTTTTGGGAACCGTGACAAAAGGTACTGCAGAGACAAAGATTATCTGAATCTTGAACAAATCTTCAAATAGACCCGAGTTTGCGAAGGGTTGTATTAGAAGGAAGAAAAGGATGATTTACGATGAGCAAAGAATTAAAGGTTAAATCAGATAGTGGGAACTCTAGAAAGCTGGTATTACCAGGTGATTTGCTGAAAACCAAAAGCAAAGCGGGTCGGGGACTGTTCAGGAGCGAGGGCAGTGTTCACGCATCAGTTTTGGGTTTCTCAAGCGATCAGTCCGGGTACGTGAATGTGAATGCTATAGCTGGGAGGTACAGCCCAAAGGTAGGCGACAAAATTGTAGCTATATGTGTTGAGACTGGACCGTCTGTTTGGAGAATGGACATTGGATCAACATTCAATTCCACTCTGCATCACAGTGAATCTGGATGGAAAGTACCATTCGGAGACACCGCTAGATTCTTGACAATTGGGGATGCGATCTGGGCTGAAGTTTTTATGGTGGACGCGGCAGGTTCGCATCAAATCAGTCTGAAGAAAGACGATTGCAGAAAATTGTACTCGGGCACTGTAGTGAAAATAGAGACTACAAACGTTCCCAGGATAATCGGAAAACAAGGTTCAATGATTACCGCAATACGTGAGAAAACTCGGACCAGAATCCAAATAGGCCAAAATGGATATATCTGGATTGATGGAAAAGGAGAAGATATTGCAACGGCCCAGAAAGCGATTGAAATGATAGATAATGAAGCTAATTCTAAGGGACTAACCAAGAAAATAGAAAAATTAATGGAGAAATAAAAATGGCTGGACAGACAGATATGAAATTGATAAAAAATGGTCTTCGCCTGGATGGAAGAAAGGCGGACGAATTGAGAGAGGTAAAGATAGTCGCAGGTGTCTTAGACAATGCTGATGGTTCTTGTTACCTTGAATGGGGAAATAACAAAGTATATGCAGGTGTCTTTGGACCTATGGAATGTCATCCCCGACATAAACAGAAGGCTGATAGAGCGATTGTTCAAGCTAGATATACAATGGCGCCTTTCAGTGTAAATGACAGAAAAAGGCCGGGCTATGAT
>CAZXZT010000111.1:0-3445 GCA_964645695.1 uncultured archaeon | reverse complement strand
AGCACCCGACTGATAATCGGGAGGTCACCGGTTCAAATCCGGTCGGGCCCACCAAATAGTTCTAGTCGTTCTCCATGAATGGGTAGGTCCAATCATGGAACGGAATATTGGCGCGCTTGACAGACCGTGGTGATATCCACCTCAGCAAATTCAAGGGACCTCCTGCCTTGTCGTTAGTTCCCGATGCACGGGCGCCTCCGAACGGTTGTTGGGCAACTACTGCACCAGTAGGCTTGTCATTGATATAGAAATTGCCGGCCGTGAATCTTAAGGCTTCATATGCCATCTGAATATTTTCTTCACTGGGCGCAAAAATTGAACCTGTCAGTGCGTAAGGAGACGACTCATCACACAATTTCAAAACATCTTCAAAATCATTATCCTGGTATACATAAACGGTAAGGACCGGACCAAATATTTCCTGGACCATTGACTCGGATTTGGGATTGCTGGTAACGATAATTGTAGGCTCAATGAACCAGCCTTTACTGTCATCACTCCCACCTCCAACAACTATCTCGCAACAGTCCCTTTGTGTAGCTCGATTGATGTATCCTGTGATTTTATCGAATGCTCGCTTGTCAATCACTGCCGTCATGAAATTGCTGAAATCACTGCAATCACCCATTTTTATTTTATTAATCTCAGAGATAAGATCATCTCTAATCTCACCCCACACTGATTCAGGGATGTAGGCTCTACTGGCCGCAGAGCACTTTTGACCTTGATATTCAAATGCGCCCCTTAAAAGTGCTACCAGAAGCCCCTGCCGGTCGCAGTCTGGGTGTGCTACCACAAAATCTTTACCTCCTGTTTCGCCAACAATTCGAGGATAACCCTTCAAATTGGGCAACGCTTCAGCAACACGTTGCCACAGACCCTGAAAAACCCCTGTGGATCCTGTAAAGTGGATACCTGCAAAGTCAGAATTGGAAAGAGCAACGTCCGTTATGTCTGCACCAGAACCTGGTAGGAAATTGATGACGCCGGGTGGCAAGCCAGCTTTCATCATCAAACGCATCAGTACGTAATTTGAATAATAGGAATTTCGGCTTGGCTTCCACAGTGCCGTACAGCCAACAAGAGCTGGAGCACTAGGAAGGTTGCCTGCTATGCTACTGAAATTGAAAGGAGTGATAGCCAGTATGAAGCCTTCCAAAGGACGTATCTCAGTCGTGTTGACGATACCATCCGGAGATATGAGTGGTTGAAATTGGTCATGGAACTGTCTTGCATAGTGTGCATTGAATCTCCAAAAATCTATCAATTCGCATGCCGCATCAATCTCGGCTTGGAACACGGTCTTGCTCTGATTTAACATAGTGGCAACATTCACTTTCATTCTCCAGTCGCCAGCCAAGAGATCTGCACATTTCTCAAAAACGGAAGCACGCCCCTCCAGACCCATATCAATCCATTCCGATTGGGCCTGAACAGCGGCAGTACAGGCTGATTCCATCTCAGAACGGCCTGCAAGGTGAACATTAGCCAGAACATGGTCATGATTATGCGGAATTACCTGAGTAGTGATATCATTAGTATATACTTCTTCACCATTTACTATGCATGGAATCTCAACCACTTCAGACATCTGTCTATCAATTTCAGTCCGGAGGGTTGCCCTTTCTTCACTGCCGGGTGCATAATTCAGGATAGGTTCGTTGTCCGGATGCGAACTCATGCCACAAGAATCAAAACTGAATTAATATGGTTATGTCCTGATAATAAGGATAACATTTAAGACAGGCCTAAAATGCGTAAATATGACCCGAATAGATATCAAAGACAAAGACCCATTCGCAAACGCAGATGCTGAACCAAAAGATGATATCTCTGCATTTGGATTTATCATGAGGGCTGCTCTTAGATATGTGAGAATAACAATCATATTCTACATAATTATGGCACTAATCTACTACTTTGTTTTTGGGTCCGTTTTGGATTTTGGGTTAATCTAGCTCTTGTATATCTCTGATGACTCATAAATATTGTCAAAAATCAATTTGGCTAGCCTGGCGAGTTCGGGTTGATTCATCCACATCCCCAGTAGCATATTTTTTGAGTCGGGAACATCTAGACCGCCTACGCAGAACTCCTTTTCATCTACCAGTATAATGCCTGCGGCAGGCATGGAAGGAGAAAGTCTGATCTCAAAGAATCCCTCCAAACGCGATAAGTCAAGACTAGTATCTTTTCTAGGAAAAAGCATCCGCACATTCACATCTCTGCCACTAGCATCAGAAAAAGCTCGGCACACATTCCTTGGCATCTCGGAAGGAAGAATAGAAGCAATGACATCTATTGACATATCTGCCCGTTCACACATTGCAATCACTTGAGAGAATATTTCCATGTCTTTGACTGTAAGAGTTTCGAGATAATCGACAGGCTTTGACTGATAAAGAGGGCGCAAATCGGATTCTACAATTTCAGAAGCCGATTCCATTTCTTTCAACCTTCGACCAGCTATTTCCGAAGGGTCAACTGGATAGTAAGTCTTTGGATGCTGGTTTCCCTCAACAACAATACCCTCTGCTAACAAATTATCTATCACTCCATAAATTTTGGATCGGGAAAAATTTATTGATCTGCTTATCTCCCCAACCGTAGATTCTTTGGAAACTAGAAGAACGTGATAGATACGAGCCTCATCATCTGTAAAACCTAACTTCCTAAGTACATCTATCTGCTTTTCAGAACTCCCTGTTTGGTACTGTCTTGCCTCCGCCATCTGTAATCGACCGAATCTTAGTATATAAATGTTTCATATTTTAGGAACATAGTCCTACTTTTATATAGTAACACTACTTATCCTGTTGATTTAAATGACCAAAGTAGCTATTTGCGGTTATGCACGCTCTGCTTTCACTCCTGCAAAAAAAGGGCTGTTGAACAAAACAAGACCTGATGATCTTATAGCTCAGGTGATCAAGGGACTTCTGAAGAAGACAGGCGTTAACAAGAAAGATATTGAAGACTTAATCGTAGGATGTGCTTTTCCTGAAGCCGAACAGGGAATGAATCTGGCGAGAAATGTCGTGTTTTTGGCTGGACTGCCAAAAAGTGTCGGTGGCGTTACTGTAAACAGATTTTGCGCATCTTCCATGCAGGCTATTCATCAGGCTGCGGGAGCAATACACTCAGGAGCTGGAGATCTATTCATTGCAGGTGGTGTCGAATCCATGAGCAGAGTTCCAATGCCTGGTTTCAATCCTATGCTTAATCCAAGTCTAGTGGACATGGATGCATACATTGCGATGGGGCACACTGCAGAGAACTTGGCAAAGAAATATTCGATATCCAGAGAAAGGCAGGAACAAATGGCTCTGGAAAGTCATCAGAAGGCATCTAAGGCGATTGAGAAAGGTGAATTCAATGACGAAATTATCCCGGTTAACGACATAAGTGAAGATGGATGCATTCGGCCTGATACTACTCTAGAATC
>CAZXZT010000110.1:0-3447 GCA_964645695.1 uncultured archaeon | reverse complement strand
GAAGGTGACCAAGCTCTGGAAGACAATGATTCACAGGGTCGTCCGACTCGACTCCGAGGGCGAGATTGTCGAGGTCATCGGCGAGTCATCGGAAGAGGCGGAGGCCAAGCAGATGGCTGCCGGGGCAGAGTCCGTCGAGGGATTCACAATCGAGGTCAGAACAGAAGCGACCAACGACAAGTCAGGAAAGGCGACTCCACTAGACAGGATACTTATCATCGCTCCCGAAACTGCCAACCCACGTCCATTGGCCTCCAATGACGAAGTGCAATGGGAGCCGATTTCTACAGATCGAATCATGACTCTGAAATCGTTCCAGTGAAATAGTGGGCGCGCAATGGCCCTATGTGGAACCGGGTTCTGACTGGAAGGAAGCCGTACTTGGGGTGGTCGATGACTGGGACGGCAGGCATATCATCACATCCCCCGACGTCGACGGTCTGCTGAGCTTCCTCGCCGTCAGGCACGCTTTCCCGAATGTTATACTGGGGGGCGTGTACACTACTAGCCACCTGCTGGGGTTCGACGGGCTGACCAGGGATGAGGCAAGGGAGGCACTCTGGCTCGACCACGACATCAGCCAGCCGGGCATCCGCTGCATGGGCCAGCATCTCGTGAACCTGAACCCGGAGGATCTGCTACCCCGGAGGCACCCGGTCTCGTTCAACCCCAACGTATTCTACAAGCAGGCCTTCACCGACTCCTTCCATGGCAGGTCTGGCAGGACACGAGACAAGTACCCGTTCGCCACGTGCCACTTCCTGTTCTCCGCACTAGGGGTGCCAGAGCCCGAGCGAGGCACGGCCGCGTACCATCTCTTGGCTCACGCGGACGGCACTTGGGGGACCTGCCAGGACTACAAGGTCAACACCCGTATATGGTACGACGAGATGTTCGATGAGTCTGACCTAGTTCTAACCGATCTTGTGCTGGGCGAATACTGCGCCGATCCGGTGAATCTGGAGCAGCACACCAGACTCGTCGACCAGCTGATTGAGAACGGGGTTTCCACCCGGCGCGCACGAGAGAGCAGCAGTAGCGCCATTCCACTCGCATGGCAGTCCCTGCAGGGCAACCAAGGCATCGCCTTCACCAAGCGTAGCGACCACGGCAAGTGGCTCTCTAAGTTCAACGCCATCTTGCGCTTCGTAGCAGGAGAGTTGGGCCAAAACATCGGTCTCCCAAGGACCATCACGATGCAAATCTCAGGACGGGTCGAGACGCCATACCCGAACTCCATACCCAACAGAGACTTCGACCAATTCATGCTTGACGAGGAGATTTTCAGCCACGCCATCAAGAGCTTCAGGATGATTAGGTACACGACTGATTTTGAGGTCTAAGCAGATGCGGAGGGTATTTTATGACAGATTGGAAAAAAGAAATAGGCATTGAGAAGACACACACGAACGCTGCGAGTCACTACTCCGCGGAGCTGGATTGTCTAGTGGAGTTGATTCAGAACTCATTCAAGTCCATCCAAGAAAGATTTTCGGGAGGGGATAAAACACGTGGTGAAATAGAGATAAGAGTGAATAGAGCCGAGAAAAAGATAATTATTATTGACAACGGAAAGGGATTCCCAAATTTTGAACAAGCCATAGGAATTGGAAAGTCGGGCTGGAAAAAACCCTCTCCAGAGGCTGGATTTGGGTATGGCCTCACAACGATGATTATGATGTCAGAATTTGCATCTATAGATTCTGTCGATGAGAAAAAAATTAGGCGAAAAATCGAATTTAAGAATTCACATCAAAGTTTCTGGGGCAAGAAGAAAAAGCCCTGGAATCATCAAAAGATGACAACGAATCCATTCAAAGGCAAGAAATATCCCAGCACAACAATCACGCTAAAAGGTACAAAGAGAGCGTATTCTGAGTTATGGGAATTAATCGATAAATGGTCTAAAATGGTAGATATCGATGGGGACCCTCTTCCTGTAGATGAAATGTTGGAACAGGCACTTCTATGGCACTCAGCTCTGGGATACTCTAGGGTCCTTTGGGGTAAAGCCAAGCCTCCAAATATCCTGTATACGATCAAATTCAAGCCCAAGAAGGGCGCGACAAAAAATATTAAGCCGAAGAAAGTAGGTCACCCTTTGGTCAGAAGTCCACCGTCAACTAATGTGTACAATGTTAACACCAAGACGGGCACGAAAGATTCTCTCTCAGTATTGACTGCCAACAAGATTTCGAATTTCTTGACGATACCGAGACTTGGCGGTGCCAAGGTAAAAATCAGAATTCATGCTGTCTCGATGACTGGTGAGGCTGGAAACGAAGTAATCGACAAGATGAAGGAAAACTTCGATAGTTTCCCACTCTACAACTACTCTACAGATAGGTACTTCCTCTCTATCAACGGATTCAACCAAGCAGTCAGGTTACAAAAGCCGGACAAGGGAGGAAACAAGGCCATTCACAACAACGCATTGTTTGTAATCGATATTGAAAACGGGCCGGGATTGGACGCTGTTATAGAGGCTGGTCGAAATAAACTAGCATACGGCCTCGAAAAGAAAGTCGAAGAATATGTCTACGAATGGGCAGTAAAAAATCTGGATAAGGAGCAACAGGGCAAGACGAAAGAAAAATTCTCAGGGGAGGATTCTATGAAAATGGCCAGGAAACAGGGTAAGAACGATCCTTGGCCTTGGGATTCATCAGAATCCTTGGGGCTTGCTGCCGGTCCACGACTTCCAAACGACGAGAGTTATGTGGTGCATGCACTTGGTGCGTTGATAGGTTCGGGCTATGTAGAGGAAATCGAACTCATTACGTGTGGAGGAAGTGGTGACCACTACGACCTTATGTTTTGGAATCGCAAACCTGCAGAAAAGCTAACAAAAAAGCTACAGAAAAAAATCTCGCCCCCTCTCAAGGGGAAGACCCATGCTGACATAGGGAACCCAATGATTGGAGAGCTGAAGACGACACTTGTTCAGTTCTGTAAGGATATAGATGGCAATCGCACCCGGAAAAAGGCATCCGACATAGAATTCCTAGTATGCTGGGAGAGAGGGGGGAAAATACCCAATGGATGGCAATTGAAGAATAAGAAAATCGGGGCCGGCAAAGGGAGTTTGGTGAGATGTAGTAATTACAAATTAACCAAAGCAGTCCCCCCAGGTCAAGCTAGCGTGAGGATGGAAGTGCTTGTGTTGTCGGAATACCTAGAGATGTACCATAAAGAAAAAGAAAAACACTCTCGGAAGGAGGAATTGTTCGATAAGGATCCAAAGAAAAACCCCGATCCGGGCGATTTCATCTGGCCGAGTGATTGGTCGAAGTAGAACGAATCTAGCTGCTATATTGTCCAATCTGCTTACAAGCCCATAGATTCGTGAAACCCAATCGCATGGGCCCCCCTCCCGACCATATGCGATCGTATGGGTACCCATGCGATTAGCATCTCAACTAGTTGCTTTGCGTTGAAATAGGGGAG
>CAZXZT010000109.1:0-3453 GCA_964645695.1 uncultured archaeon | reverse complement strand
GGTCTAATTATGACTACGATAAAGCTCAATATGAAATACGTTTTTCAAGTTCAAGCAATTCGGGTAGTACCTGGTCTGAGCCCGCCGTCATAAGTTCTGAAGGATCTGCAGAAATGTCGATAAATTCCTATGCCCCTGCTATTGTTTCCAATGGCAATGATGTTTATGTCACCTGGCAGGAATACAGGAGTGATAGTACTGGTTTCTATTATGATATTGTTCATAGATATTCTAGTAATGGTGGCACTTCATGGGGTTCGGCTGTATATGTTACTGAGTCAATAAGTGGTACGCAGTATATCCCTGAGATTGCATATAGTAATAATAGAGTTCATTTGACTTGGCACTCTTTTGACCGCGATGCAAATGGCGGATACTCAATAGAGTACGCGTCCAGTGATGATGATGGCGATTCATGGGATTTGCAGACATTGCATGAGCCTTCGGGAACGGCTGTTTATTCCTGGTTTCCAAATATTGCGGTAGACGAAGAAGACGTGTATGTTGTTTGGCAAGATGACGACTGGGACGGAGACGGAGTCTTTGACTTTGAGATTATACTTAAAAAGTCCGAAGATAACGGGGAGACTTGGGATGATGGGACCCTTATTGTAGAGAGTAAGCGCACGGCAACTTTTTACTATATGCTACCAGTGGTTGCAAGTAATGCTGGAATCGTGTATATTGCTTATCAGGATTATAGAGAATCCATATATGAACACTATTTTGCACTGAGTCAGGACTCGGGAAGCACATGGCATGATGATTATGAGATAACTGATGGACATCTACTCAACTATGCTAGAATGGAGATGGCGATTGATGAAGACGGAAAAGCATATTTCGGATATTATGATGATACTAATATTGCAGAGGAGACTGATGAAGATATTGATATTTACATACGTTCCACCATAGGTGGATATCCTACAAATCCAACGATAAATCTTGATGGTAGCAGTGATGATTGGAAATGGACCGGAGAATTCAATCAGAGCAATTCTCCAATAACTTGGAAGAATAATGGAGTAAATGGAGCTGTGAAGTCATTCAAAGATGCTCTAGAAGATGGTTTAGAAGATGCGATAGATAATGATGACACGTTCATTGACGAGTATGGCGTTGAGATGGCCAATATTACCTTGACTGTGACTAGCGACACGGAAGGAAGGATTAGTTTCACCGAATTAAAGATTGAATATACTGTGGATTTTGTGGTCGACCAGAAACAACTAGTTGACAGTTTGAATGCACTTGTCAATAACACTCTTGACTCAGAATCAGTAGCAGAAGCTGATTTTTCAGTGACAAGTAGTAGCAATGGAAAAGTAATTCTGAAGAATCTTCTAATAGAATCTGCTGAGGCAGATTTGGCGATAACACAGATGGATTTCAGCAATCTCAGTCCTAAAGAGGGTAGCGACTTAACAATTACAGTACATGTTGAGAATACTGGACAGGGCGATGCTACCGCTACTCTTACCTGGTGGTATGATGACAATGAAATTGAAACTCGAACTTTACCAGGAATAGAAAGCGGAAGTACTAAAACGATTAGTATCATCTGGTCTGACATTCCCGAGGGAAATTTTGAGATACGCGCGTCTATTGTGGATTCAGTACCTGAAGATAAAACCCAGGGAAGCGAAGATACGGAGACAAGATCTATTAGCATTGATAATGCAGAACCTCTGATAAGTACTTCATTCAGCTTTGATGGAATAGTTGTTGAAGGAAGTGAAACCGATTGGGATTTAGCTATAGAAAACGTGGGAGATAAATATGGAAATATCATAGCTTATATCTATGAAGAAGAGATAGATGAGGATAATCTGGTATTCGAATCACCATTGACCAAAATAGATATAGGCGCTACCAAGGCGTTTTATGGAACATGGACTCCAGATCCAAACGTTGACAAATTATACTTAGTAATTATGGATTATTCGGGTACCGAACAGATAGTTAACGGTGAAAATTGTGAATCTATTGATGATCTACCATGCGATGGTGAATACTTTGACACTAGTATCCAGAAAATGCCGAAATTAACGGTAACCAATTTGGAATGGGTTGATGAAAACGATAATCCTGTAACTTCATTTAGCGAGGGAACGAGTGCTTATGCCAAGATTTACATTATTAATGAGGGATCATTTGATGTGACTGCAAGTGTTGGTCTGAGCCTGACCAGCAATAACAGGAAAGAAGTCCCCTCCCCAAATTATGGGGCAAGTGTTGAATTCATCGCAGGTTCAGAAACAGTTCTAATGTTAAATGGAGATTATCCCGAAATATCATTCAATTCAGGAGGAGGTTCCAGTCTTACGGGAGTCTGGACTGTAGAAATGGAGATGAATAATATTATAGCTAAAAATTTCGAAGAGCAGATATGGGATTCAGAAACATTGACTTTCAGTTGTGAGATATGCAAAGAAAATGAGTACAAGATTGAGGTACTTGATCCACCAGAACTGATGATGACTCAGTTTAGCGCAGATCGTACGGATATAGGCGAAGGCCAGGCAGTTATGTTTACTATAGTAATCGTCAATGATGGTGAGTCGGAAGCCACAGGTACGGTTCTTATTATGCAGAGCGGAGCTGTAGTCGGATCCGTCAATTTCACAGTTCCCGGGTACAAGGATGGTGGCAGTGTCGCAATAGATTATCCATGGTCAGTTCCAGGTAATTATGACGGACCTGTGAATCTGAAGGCACAGATTGATGCTGGATCAGTACAACCTCCGGGAGGACCTAGTGACTCACCAGATGACGATTATCAGACTTTGACATTGAATGTAGAAGGTACACTCAAAGTCAAGCCAGTTGACGATTCTGGAATGGGGACTGGAGAAATAATAGTGCCATTGCTCGTGTTTGTAGTTTTGATTACAGGCCTTGGTGGAGCATATTTCATGTACAGGCGTTCACAACCGGGTGTAATGGAAGAGGATTCTTTTGGTGATCTGGGGATGATGCCCGAACAGACCGAACAGTCTTCTGCGACTACTTCACCAGCCGCACAACCACAGCCTCCTGTTGCCCCTCCTCCACCCGAAGCTTCGCCACAACCTGAGCAACCACCTATTGCACCTCCTTCGCAGGAAACTCTGTTGAGTATAACTGTACCAGCAGGAGCCCAGCCCGGTCAGCAAATACAAATTAAGGCACCAGATGGCAGAGTTCTGGCAGTAACTGTTCCAGAAGGAATGCAACCTGGATCACAGTTTCAAGTCAAAATCTGAGTCTGTATAAAGAAAATGCCGTTTTTCTTAAATAGCCTATTTTAAGTGATGACGAGCCTGACCAGCTAATGCTGCTACCAGGTAACCGTATTTTTACGGCTGCAATAACTTCGGCGAGCTCCTGATATTGTGTGATGGAACCATTCCGTTACAGAACATCATCAAGTATTCCTCCTTGGATAACATTTCGATGGCACTTTGAGCC
>CAZXZT010000108.1:0-3507 GCA_964645695.1 uncultured archaeon | reverse complement strand
AATACTGCATATTGCCATTCTCGCCTTCTATCACAAACTCGTAATCACCTAGGGCTTCCAGTTCTCCGCTACCTACCTCCCATGAACCGTCACCTTCCTGAACACCAGTTTCGTTTCTAAGAGAATCCCCCTGTGCATCATTAAGAATTAGATTTACTGTGGAGGGATCAAAATTACCGGTAATTGTATTCGAGTCATCAAGATCCCACGTAATATACACTTTTACGGCTCCTTCCTCTATAGGAAATTCTACCTGATCCGTTTCTCCCTCTCCAACCTCTCCATCTACCTCAGCGTGATAATTCTCAACTACGCGTACTGTAGTTTCAGTTTCATCGGTCAGACCCGTTGAATCGGTAACCTGAAGAACGACATAGTAATCACCTCCCTCTGGATAGTTGCGCTCGATTGTTTCACCATAGTACTGTTCACTATCTCCTTCAAAATTCCATTTGAAAGTCCATCGGAATCAGTAGAATCTAAAGCGGAAAAAAGAACTGTTTCATTAACATCTACCGTAGGATCAGAAGGATTTATTCGTGCGATTGGAGGGCTACCTGGCCCTGAATTGCTATCTTCATCTTCGCCGTCCCCATCCTCAATAACAAAAACATAATATCCATAACCTCCAGAAGCACCCATAACGAGCAAAAGAACCATCAATAGAAAAGTGATCTTTTTCATTTCGGGTCGCAATCTAGTTATGCCATATTAATAGTTACCCATACTTCAAGCCGTGGATTATTTCAAGAAAAGCGTATAAATAGACCGTCTGACTGACGCCAACTCTGGATTTTGGTCCTGAGAGGTACATGTGTCAGAAGACTCAGATTTCAAGTACATAATCCGTATAGCAAACTCCGATGTCTCTGGCGAGGAGCGACTAGCCAGTGCTCTGACGTCAATTAAGGGAATTGGACCACGAATTAGCAATGCAGTGGTTCAAAAACTAGGACTAGATCCAAATGAACTGGCGGGAAAACTTGATGATAAGAATATAGAAAGTATTGAAAATGCGATAATCAGTCTGAACGAACATGTGCCCAACTGGCTACTCAATAGGCAGAAGGACTACGACACGGGCGAGAATGTACATACCGTCAGCGTTGACCTTAAAATGACGCATGATGAAGACCTGAATAGAATGAAGAAAGTCAAATCCTATAAAGGCATAAGACATGCATCAGGTCACAAAGTTAGGGGACAGAGAACCTACTCCAATGGAAGAAAAGGTTTGGCTCTGGGTGTCAGTCGTAAGAAAGGGGCTCAAACATAGATAATTATGGGACATCCCAAATTTCCTAGCAAACATTATGACACGCCATCCCACCCTTGGCAAAAAGTCAGAATAGAGCAAGAAGCAGGGTTAATTCATCAATACGGACTCAAGAATAAAAGAGAGATCTGGAAGGCAAATACAAAGGTCAGAGAGATGCGAAGGCAGGCCAGGAAACTAACTGCCAATTCAAGCGATGAACAGTTCCAGAAAGAAACGAATCTGCTTTTAGCCAAGCTCAACCGTCTTGGAATGCTTGACGAGAATGCAGGTCTCGAGGATGTACTGAGAATGACTCCAGAAAATGTTCTGGAAAGAAGATTGCAAACACAAGTTTATCTTCAAGGGCTGTCGTCCACAGTCAAACAAGCAAGACAACTAATAGTTCATGGTCACATATCTATTGACGGGGCCGTAGCCAGAGTTCCAGGGATTCTGATAACAAGACCACAGGAAAAGAGTATATCCTATTCTCTGACCTCAGCGCTTAATAGTGATCTTCATCCAGTAAGACCTGGTATTCAAGAAACCTTTGATGATGATGAGAAGGCGGAAGAAGAAATTCAGGAAGATGAAAAGGTTAAAGAAGAACCTGAAGACAATGCTAAAACTGATGCAAAGACCGACTCCAAGAAAGATAAAGAAACTGAAACAGACAAAGAAGAGGAGAAAAAGTAATGAAAAAGTGGGCCGTAGCACATATTTTCGCCTCGCACAATAACATTATCATCACAGTTACTGATTCAACTGGAGCCGAAACCATAGCCAAAAGTTCTGGTGGGATGGTTGTAAGAGCCCAGAGAGAGGAATCGCGACCTCACGCTGCAATGTTGGCGGCCAATCAAGTGGCTGACGCTTTGAAGGAAAAAGGTATCGAAGACGTTCACGTCAAACTAAGAGGTGCGGGGGGAAAGAGAGGAGGTACGCCCGGACCTGGAGCACAGGCCGCTATCAGAGCGTTGGCAAGAGCCGGGATACTTATAACTAGAATCGACGACGTTACACCCATACCTCATGATGGAGGAAAACCGAAGGGCGGAAGAAGAGGGAGGAGAGTCTAATGAAGGTAAATATTAGAGAGATGGAGGATTATTATGCTCAGGTTGAATTCAAGGACGTCAATTATTCATTCGTGAACTCAGTAAGAAGGTCTTTGGTTTCAATGGTTCCCTGTCTGGCGGTACATGAAGTTGATTTTCACATGGGATCTCTTGGATCATACGTAGACGAAGAAAGTGAGGAAGAACGGGAGTACGAATCGATTAGTGCGATGTTTAATGAAATTATATCTCACAGAATTGGAATGCTCCCTATACCTACTGATAGAAAGACAATCGAAGCTTTCGGCGACACTATAGATGACGACTCCAAACAACCTGAAATCATGTATTCCCTTCATAAGCAAGGACCTTGCACGGTTTATTCCGGAGACTTGGAACCTATTAACGGAGATGATTCGCTGACAATACCTGAATCTGGTGTTCCAATCGTAAAATTAGGTAAGGGGCAGGCAATTCTGGTCTATGCCAAAGCTAAGATGGGAAACGCTGGAAAACACGCAAAGTGGCAATGCGCCGTGGCTCCAAGATTCTATCAGGCACCGACTTTAGTTGTATCTTCTGGAAAGGGGGCAAAAACTGTTCTTGATACTGTGGGAAAAAGTAAATTTAAGAAGAAAGCAAAAGGGCATGTCATAGAGGACCCCGTGGAAGCTCACGATGCGCTTAAAGTTCTGGAAAAGCTCTGGAATGATAAAGATGCACAATCTGTCATGGAAGTATCCACAAAGAAAGATCACTTTATTTTCGAATTTGAGACAAACGGCGCAATGAAAGCCAAGCTGGCTCTAGAACAAGCTCTTAAGGCTCTAGATAAACATTGCAATGAGTTCATGTCTGGCATTGACGCTGCCGCATAAAGTGCGGGGGTCGCATAGCCTGGCCAATTGCGCTAGGTTGAGGGCCTAGTCCTTAGTGGTACGTGGGTTCAAATCCCACCCCCCGCACCATCTATTCCAACTCTATATTGGTACCAAAGGACTTTACCAATCCGAAACTACCGTTGGGTAGCAATTTCTCAATTTCGGAAACTTCCCTCTCAAAAACATTGGACAAGATACGGGAAACCTCTTTTCGGTCTGTGAAACCAGGCTTAAAAACCACATATTTTCTGGATCTATTTTCCAAGGCAATAACTGGGCCACCCATTAGTTTCTCGGCTCCATTGTAATC
>CAZXZT010000107.1:0-3569 GCA_964645695.1 uncultured archaeon | reverse complement strand
GATGTGCTGCAATGACTGCCGCCTCTGTTGCATTAGCTGATGCAGGAATTCCAATGAGGGACCTGATACCTGCTTGTGCATCTGGTAAAGTCAATGATGTGGTCGTGCTTGATTTGAATAAAGAAGAAGATAATTATGGGCAAGCTGATCTACCTCTCGCAATAATTCCAAGTACTGGAGAAATAGTGTTACTACAACTGGACGGACACTTGACCCCAGATGAATTTGAACAGGCCCTGGACCTTGCGACCAGTGGTTGTATGGACTTGTACAAGATTCAAAGGCAAGCACTGGAAAACAGATATGGAGGAAGTGCATGAGCGACGATAGTGTCTCAAATTTGATGAGAGGACATATGGAGTCACTGGCTTCTGAAGGCAAAAGAGCGGACGGCAGAAGTATCAATGATTTCAGAGAAGTTAAAATTGAAACCGGTATGATTAACACGGCCGAAGGCTCAGCAATGGTCCATCTTGGAAAGACCAAGGTACTTTGTGGAATCAAGTTATTGATTGGAACACCGTATCCAGATTCTCCTAAGAGCGGTACTATGACCACTTCAACCGAATTAGCTCCTTTGGCAGATCAGTCTTTTGATCCGGGCCCTCCAAGAGAACGCTCAATAGAATTATCTAGAGTCGTGGATAGAGGAATAAGGGAATCACGAATGATTGATTTTGATAATCTCTGTATTGAGGAAGGGGAAAAGGTCTGGATGGTCTTCATAGACTTACATATCCTAGATAACAACGGAAACCTCTTCGATTGTTGCACTCTGGCTTCAGCTGCTGCTCTTTCCAACGCCAAGATTCCGAATGTACAACATGGCATAGCAGACAAGGATGTGGATCTGCCTGTAACGTGTTGGCCGATATCATGTACCTTTGCCAAGATTGGGAACTCTGTCGTGCTGGATCCGAATTATGATGAAGAATGTGTGATGAGCGCAAGATTTACCGTAGCACACGATGAAAACGGTAATCTGAGAGCTGCGCAGAAGGGAATGAATGGTGCTTTCACGGACGGCGAAATTAGGAAAGCTGTCAAGACGGCAAGAAAGGCCGATAATGTTTTACGTGAGGCCTTGAAAGGTGCCACAGGATGAGCCAAGGGACAAAGAAGGTCGGAAGCACGGGCCGATTCGGAGCGAGATACGGTGTGTCAGTCCGAAGAAGGCTGGGTGCCGTTGAGAAAAAACAGAGACAAAAGCACGAATGCCCCTCATGCTCTAAAATAAATGTCAAACGCATATCTACCGGAATATTCCAATGTAGCAGTTGTGACTACCAATTCGCGAGTGGAGCCTATTATCCTACGAAGGAGGACTGAAAATGGTTAATTACAAATGTGCTTCATGTGGTACAAAATTGGACATGGACTTGGAAGTTCTTGGTCTTACATGCCGTGTTTGTGGTGAGAAGATTTTTTACAAAATAAGGCCTTCCACCAAGAAAACTGTTGTCTCCGACTGATGAAAGCTCAAGTGAGCTTGAAAACCGGAAGAGACACTGAAGCTATCGCCAAGGCACTGAAAGATGAGGCGAAAGCAGGATTGCCAAAGGTGGATGTCAAAGTGTGGCCGGCAGGAGAAAAACTGAAAATTGAGCTGAATGCTGAGGATCTAACAAGTTTACGTGCTGCTCTAAATTCTTTTCTGGGGTGGGCCTATTGCGCCCAGGAGGTGACTAGGAATGAGTGACATTACGCCTGAAAACGTCCAAGAAAAGTTGAATGCATTCCAGCATATGCAACAGCAAGTCCAAACGCTCTCACAACAAACCTCGCAAATGGATATGTCTATCAGGGAAACTGAAAGAACACTGGAAGAAATCAAGGATTCGGGAAAGGACACTGTACTCTATCGTGCGATAGGTTCAGTAATGAAAAAAGTGGAAGACATTGGCCAATTGAAAAAGGATCTTCTGGAAGAAAAAGAAAGCATGGAAATCAGGAACAAGAGTCTGAAAAATCAACTTGATAAGATTAATGAAGAACTTGTAAAAATGCAGAAGAAATTGGCTCCTGTACTTAAAAAAGTCCAGAAAACGAGTGGACCAAATGCTTCTGAATAGAAAAATAAGGGATTCGCTTAAGGATAATTTGCTACTCTTGGTCCATCATCATGCAGATGTAGACTCTGTGGCTTCGGCTATCGCTTTGAAAACAGTATTCAGTGACGCAACGATTTCTGCGTCAGACGGAATAAGTGTTTCCGGCCAGAATATTGCCAAGGTCACAAATGAGGATATATTGGCAGATCCACCTGCCAAATGGGACGGAACTGTAATCGCCTTGGACAGTCCAAATCCGGAGCATTGCAGTCCGGTTCCCGAATCAAAGCAAATCATAGTTATCGACCATCACGATAAGATTGCAGATTGGCCAGAAGGCACCGAAATCATACATCTGCCCCACAAAACTAGTACTGCCGAGATAATATTTCTCTTCATAAAAGAACTTGGATTGGAGATTAGCAAGGACTGTGCAACCGTGTTACTTTCTGCAATTTATACTGACACTGGACAGTTCAGACATGCAAATAATGAAACATTTGGCGTTGCAAGCGAATTGTGCAATGCGGGGGCAGACCCTCAGGAAATAATCAATATCCTAGACCGGGAACGTCCGCTAGCCCAGAAAATCATGTTCCTTAAAGCCGGACAAAGAATGAAATGGCTACAAGAGGGTAAATGGATAATCGCAACCAGTCGTGTAGCTTCATTTGAATCGGGATCAGCGAGATTGTTAATTGTTCTGGGAGCTGACGTGGCCATAGTTGCTTCTGAAAACAAAAAAGGCGAAATGAGATTATCGACAAGGGCATCAAATCGCATTGTCGCCAAAGGATTCAATCTTACCAAGGTGTTGGAATCGATAGAAAAAATAAATGGCGGATCTGCCGGAGGTCATCCGGGTGCTGCCGGGTACAATGGCAAAGGAGATGCGGAGGCAATAACTGAAATCGCAAAACAGGAATGCATCTCCCTGATAAGGGAACTATCTTAACAGTAGATTTGCATAGCCCATTGTGAAATATAGAGCAATATTCAGAATTTATGGATTGATAATTGCCAATATGTTGCTCATTATGGGTGGACAGTTGGGATACTTGTACATCGTAGGCCCAATTTCAATGGAGGATGGGAGGCCCATGACTCTCCCGGAAATTCCTTTCTTAGGCCTCCTTATTTTTATTTTGATTATAGCGGGTTCCCTGATTATTGTTGCAATACTGCAAAAAATGCCGGCTCCAATAAGATATCTAGCCGTTAACAACAGACCATATACGCAAGAAATTAGAGACCGAAACGATGACTCCGAGTCCTCTCTTTACAGACCGACTTATCCTGGACAATTCAGTGGAGAGACTGGAAGCATCCACTATGGCCGGGCCGACATCAAAGGAAGTCTAGATTGGCGGGAGGGTGCATCAATTCCTGATGAACTGGAGCAAAAACTAGGTTCTTTTGAGAAAAGGGAATTGCAACTACCAAAATCGGGATGGCTATTTTTTGGATTCCTAATGTCTCTGGCGACAATCGTGCTCCTGATGTCCGTATTTGACTGGA
>CAZXZT010000106.1:0-3578 GCA_964645695.1 uncultured archaeon | reverse complement strand
GGAAAACTCCGGTCAATTATAGAAAACATGATATTTTGGTTCACTGGACAACCTGGTAGCGGAAAAACCACCTTAGGAAAGGCCTTAATCAAAAGATTGGACAATGCATTTCATATCGATGGAGATGATCTAAGAGGGTTATCTCATAATATAGATTATTCGGAGCAGGGGCGGATTAATAATATTCGTATGGCACAGTCGATTGCCATGTATTTGGACAATAAAGGGCAAGATGTCGTAGTATCTATTGTTGCCCCATATCGTTGGTTAAGAGAAGAGTTCAAAGAGCGTCATAAAGTTAATGAGATTTATTTACACACTACAGAGAAGAGGGGCAAGGAGCAATATTTTGCAAAGGATTATGAACTGCCCAAAAACAATTTTCTAGATATGAACACCACAAATGTATCTGTTGAGGTCTGTATCAATCAAATAGTTAAGGAGTTTCTGACATGAAACGCGCTCTATTCATAGGAAGATGGCAACCCCTTCATGATGGACACAGGTGGCTGTTCGACCAGAAACTGGAACAAGGCATTCCTATTTTGATTGCAGTACGTGATACTCCAATGGGTTCCAGTAATCCATTCTCTACCGAACAAGTAATCACAAATCTAGAAAAGGAATATGCGAAGGAAGTAGAGAATGGGGCTGTTAAAATCATTTCTATTCCAGATATTGAAAGTGTGAATTATGGTCGTGGAGTTGGGTATGAAATAAATGAATACACACCACCTGAGGATATTAGCAAGATATCAGCAACTGAGATTCGTAAAAACTTGAAAAAGTAGTGAGAAACATATTAATCCAAGTTCTTTGGGTCTTGAATGGACGAGCAGGTCACAGATATTATTTCGAGAGAGTCTGAGCGCCAGAATACTACGATTGAATTGATTGCTTCTGAGAATCATGTATCTCCAGCTGTAACCGAAGCTGTTGGTTCCTGCATGACCAACAAGTACGCGGAAGGTTACCCTGGTAAGAGATATTATTGTGGATGCAAGAATTATGATGAGATGGAGGTTCTGGCACAGGAAAGAGCAAAGAAATTGTTCAATTGTGGCTATGCCAATGTCCAGCCTCATTCGGGAGCATCTGCCAACATCGCGGCATTCTTTGCATTCATGCAACCAGGGGACAAATATGCCAGCCTTGTTTTATCGGACGGTGGTCACCTTAGTCACGGTCTGAAGATCAATATATCTGGAAAATATTTCGAGCCAGTTCACTATCCACTTGTTTATGATGAGGCTAGTCCTGATTTTGAGACTATAGATTATGATGCAGTTCGAGCTGTTTGTCTGGAACATAAACCAAAGATGTTACTTTGTGGCTATTCAGCCTATCCACGCACGATACATTTTGACAAGATGAGAGCGGTAGCTGATGAATGTGGAGCTATATTGATGTGCGATATTGCCCATATTGCAGGTCTTGTGGTTGGTGGAGTTCATCCCTCTCCCTTCCCTCACGCTCATGTAGTTACTACAACAACTCACAAGACATTACGTGGTCCTCGTGGTGGCCTTATTCTGACTAATGATGAAGAAATATCTACAAAGATAGATAGAGCTGTTTTCCCGGGTTCTCAAGGAGGTCCTTTGATGCATGTTATTGCAGGTAAAGCAGTATGTTTTGGAGAGGCTCTGGAATCCTCATTCAAGGATTATGCCAGGCAGATTATTCAGAATGCTCAAGCCCTTTCTGAAGCATTATCCTCCAGAGGATACAGATTGGTAAGTGGAGGTACTGACAATCATCTGATGTTGGTTGATTTGAGAGATAAAATACCAGAGAACACTGGAAAAGAGGTAGCAGTTTGGTTAGAAAGTGCAGGTATGATAACTAATCACAATGGTATCCCAAAAGATCCTCGCCCTCCAATGCAAACAAGCGGTCTTCGTCTCGGGACACCTGCAGTAACAACGCGTGGTATGGGAATTAAGGAAATGGACAAAATTGCAGATTGGATGGACAGAGTTATTCTTTCAAAAGGTGCTTCATCAGTTCAAGATGAAGTCAGAAAAGAAGTAGCAATTTTCTGCTCTAAATTTCCTTTACCTCACTAAATTAAGCTTTTTGCCTCGATAGCAAACCTAATTAACGTGGTACTTAGAATCCTGTTCAGATGAGGCGTGCTGTAGCAATCCTGCTTGCCATTCTTCTACTGTTGCCAACCGGTGCACAAGCAGAATGGGCCATGTTTGGTAAGGATGCTAACCACACCGGTGTGGCAGAAGTAACAGACCGGACTATTCAGAAGCGAACACCTGTTGTATCTTGGGACCGCGGCAGTTCATCTGAAGAAGTATATTCCTGGGGTACATCCATAGGCAATTTTGTGGCTAATATTGGAGGCGATCCCTATGATAGGGACGTCTTGCATATTGCGTATGTCACAGCCACAGAGGATGATGACTCGTTGGTAGGTAAATTGATTATCAGGGATGGTGGCAGCCCCGGCAAAGTAATGTGGCAAAGAGATTTGGGAACCATAAGGAATCAGAACAATCAGAGCCTACAGACAGATTTTGAGAATTTTGAGGCAGCGTATGGGACACCAGCTATAGCTGATTTCGATGGCAATGGTCTAATGGATATTGCAGTGGTGACAACAGATGGGGTTGTACATTTCTTTGAACCTGAAATAGAGTATAATTCGGCAAATGAGGGCTATGATGCCGAAGATAATGGTGAGCGCTGGTCTCATGAAACAGACATAACCGTAGTCCGTAGCAATCCGGCTATTACCTCTTTTGATGGTGGCAATGATATTGTTATCTCAGGAATTGACCTGGACAATGACGAGATCAACATAATTGCAATTGATGGTTCCACAGGGGACAGAATATGGAAATTCACGGCTGAAGGCACGGAAATATCCTCGCCAGCAGTATTGGACGACAGCAGTAATCGTAAAGTGTTTGTTTCAGTCTATAATGATGGTCTGGAGGTATATGCAATTCAGGGTGGTTCAGCAATATCTGGCTGGACACCAAAACCAATTGGTTCTGTCGTCGACCCTGATGATGCCAATCAACATCCTATCCTTCCCAGTATTGTAATCGCCGATATCACGGACGATTCTGGTAAGGAGATATTGGTCCCTCAACCTTCAGCAACAGATGACGGTGATGCACAACTTTGGCTGTTCAAGCCTGATGGAGACTATGCTGATGGTTGGAATTCAGCGTATGAATTAGAAGGAGGAGGGGATCTTGATGCTACACCTGCAGTGGGAGATATTGATGATGATGGTGATTTGGAAATTGTTGCCGTAACTTGGGAGGATCCAAGCGCCACGACTAACAACGAACTGACTCATGTTTGGGCCATTGGGAACGATAGAACCTTGGAATGGGAAACTGAATACGATACAGATTCGAGTGGAGGCTGGGATGATGATGAACATGCGATTTCTTCTCCTATTCTAGCAGTAATTTATACCGAAGATGGCAAGAATAATCTGGATGTGTTCACGTGTACTACTCCCAAATGTTTTGCTTTGGATGGGAATGATGGCCTAGATGGTGGAGGCCCCAAGGATCAGCTGTGGGACATCACACTGGAGGGCCGTG
>CAZXZT010000105.1:0-3614 GCA_964645695.1 uncultured archaeon | reverse complement strand
GAACGAGACACGCATTCCCGCCTTTTCAGTTGGATTTGGAATGTGGGATGAAGATCATGAGTATCCTTCATTTGAAATAGGCCAAGGTCAAACTGATGCCTTGGGCTCTTTTGATGTCAATCTTTCAGATTTCTTGAGTGCTTATCCTGGCTGGAATGAAATTTATGTAGCTTCATATCAGCAGGGATTTCTGGGAATAGATGGTCCTGAAGACCTTGAGGTTTTCTCAGATACTGAATTGGTTGTTGATGCCCCGGACTCAGTTGGCCGTGGTCAGGAAATAATTGTAACTGGAACTTTGACTGATATTGGAGGCGTACCGGTTGCAGGTCAGACTCTTGAGATATGGTTATGGGAAGGCACCAATGAGCAACCATGGCAGAATTGTTCCAATTCCAACTGGCGCTATAGATGCAATATAGGTAATTTAGGAGGTGAACCGACAACCGACAATTTCGGAAATTTCATCTTTAATTGGACAATTCCCGAGAGTGGCGAACCCTCACCCGATGATGACTATCACATAAGGATGATATTTGAGGGTTCCACTTATTTCTATGAAACAGATATTGAAACAGAGTTGATAATACTGGAATCCACGGTCAATCTAACAGCAGATATTGAGCCTTCAGAACAATACATCGGTCATGATTTTTGGGTTAATGGTTCTGTATCAGAAATAGCCATAGACAATGGAAGCATAAGCATTGAACTTACAGGGATCCGACTTGCAGAGATATATGTAACTCAGGTTAACTGGTCTCTCCAATCATCTATACCGGTCGATTTGGCAGCCGGTAATTATACAGTCATCGTTTCCTTCGAAAGTGCGAGTGTCACTCTACCCGATGAACGGGTTAACCTCGAACTAGTGGTTCTCGGAACCAGCGAGATTTTACTGGATTCGGATTCTCTAAGGATTACCCGTGGAGATTCAGCTACTTTGGAAGGTGAACTGTCAGATCATCTGGGCCAGCCTATTTCGGGTGAAGATATAGTTGTCAAATGGGATGGGACCGAGATTGCCACAGTCAGTACCGCTACTGACGGTGATTTCGTGTTTGATTACACTGTCCCTTCAGACCATGATCTGGGTAATGTAACCTGGTCGGCCGAATTCCTGGGTAATGATCTTCACTCCGGTTCTGCAGAGTCTCAGACATCGACCGTGTTCCAGCAGACAGAGGTTACAGTACAGACTGATAAAGTTCATTTTTATCCTGGTGAGAGCATGAATCTCAGTGGTAGCCTTGCAATGGATAACGGGACTCAGTTCTCAGGCTATCTGTCGCTGTATTTCGATGAGGTTTATCTTGAATCGTTCCTGACTAATGGTACGTTTAGCTTTGAGTACACTCCAGATGCCTCTTACATAGATGTAGGTCTTCATGTGTTCGAGATCCGTTATTCTGAAAAGGACTACAATTTGGAAGACACTGGTTCCACTGATGTTTATCTCCATCGTAAGGTCTTCTTGAGTATTGAAGAACAGCAGGTCTTCAGGGACCGGGAAACTGATATCGAAGGCTTCGCTCGTGATGAGTCATCTTTCGGTCTTGCAGGCCTAGAACTTTCATTCACTTGGGGCGACAACACTCTGGACGATAAAGTGACAACCGCATTCGGAGGGTCTTATTCCAGGAATTATCTAGTTCCCAATGCACAGGTTCTTGGCAAAGTTACGGTTCAGGTTTCATTCGATAATTCCACTGCCCCATACTATGACAATGCCGCGGCCCAAGTGAATTTCACGGTTGTTTCCGAGACTCTGATTTATCTTCCCGATGCTGAGATAATAAGGGGCGATCCGGTCTGGTTCAATGGAACCGTTTTCGATGATCGTGGACAAGCTGTTGAGGAGATAGAAGTCAATGTCTTCTGGGAAGACGAATACCTGGAGCGGGTTACTGGAGACTCCAACGGGAGCTTCAGCTTTTTGTGTGAGTCTGACTGGTCCTGCTCTGATGCAGATCATAAAGTGGGAATAATTCCGGTTGAACTTGACTTTGGAGGCTTTGGCTATTATTTACCATCTAACTATATCGCCAACTATACCATCTGGGGACACACTGAAATTGAGATTACAGAATTCTCACCAGTGGTTATCGCCGGTGAAAACGCAACTTTCTCTGGTTTCATTAAGAACGATCTAGACATCCCTCTGGATCGTGAAATAACCATCCTTTGGAATGATATAACAAGGACCAAGGTCGATTCGATTAACGGTGAGTTTAGCGGATCTTTTGTTCTACCTCACGACACATTTGCTGGAAATCACTCTCTAGGCGCTTTGGTCAATGATCAAAATTTCCTGAGAGGTTCCTCGGACGATGTTCAAGTTCTGGTTATGCGTGAGACCGAGATCACGGTTCATTGGATGGGTGGCTTCAGGAATTCGACATCAATGGTATCGGGATACCTTAGAGACACGACTGGTTCCGGTCTGGTTGGACACGAACTTCAGATATACTTCGATGATTTGTTAGTAGGCAATGCTACTACCAGCACTTCTGGTATTTTCAGTTATAATCTTTTCATACCATCTGAAACTGTTCTGGGACCTCACAGTACCAAAGTTGTTTTCGAAGGTTCAGAATTCTATACGGAATCCAGTGAGTTGGTGCATTCAGATGTCCAGGCCACAACTGCATTCCTGATTGAGGACATAGAAGCGCTCCGTACTCAGGAGTTTTTCATCAGCGCCTATCTGGTTGATGACTTGAACAACCCCATGACTGGTCAGGCAGTCAATATGACCTTCAGCGGTACCAAATATTCACTGGTTACGGATTCTTCAGGTTTCGTACAGAAGAGCATGACTCTCTCCGCTGTTCGTGATCTGGGAGCTTACACCATATTCTGGGAATACAATGGCTACGGCTACTATCAGCCTGCTACCCAGGAGCAGTTGTTAGAGGTCGTTGCATCAACAAGCATTTCAATTGAATCGGATCCTGATGTTCTGGTTGGTGAATCCTTTGATTTCAGTGGTAGAATTATCGATGATATGGGTAATCCGATGAGTACCAGCTTGCAATTCCTGTTCCATGGGCAGTACGTAGAAACGCTTCAAACAGATGAAAATGGAGAATTTGTTCACGAGTACATCGTTCCGCATTACAGTGACGCGGGCCCTAACACTATAACTGTCCAGTATGTTCCAGAACAATACTACCTCCCGTCTTCATCTACATGGCAGCTTCAGGTCTATCATAACACCCGTCTTGAGATGGCTGAATTCGAAGGTTTGCTGAATTCTACTGCAACTATTTCGGGTTTTGTTTTTGACAAAGCAGATCGCCCCATTCCGGGGCTTAGTGTGAGGTTGGTCATGGATTCAAACTTCCCGGCGGATGGAGTGACTGATGGCAATGGCATGTTCAGCATTCCCGTCCAGATTCCCTTCGGAACGGAGTTGGGCTATCACAATCTAACAGCAACTTTTGCAGGCGATGAGTACTACATTCACAATTCGACAGAGTCTCGGATTTTCGTCAAGGGCGAGACTTTGTTATCTATTGACATACCCAGTTCTTTGGAATACAATCAGGCCTATTCAGGTAAGATAACCCTGACTATGTATGATGGGACTCCGGTCTACGATGCGTCATTGT
>CAZXZT010000104.1:0-3761 GCA_964645695.1 uncultured archaeon | reverse complement strand
GCGAATATCTAATAGTAGTGGTTGCAGAAGATGAAGATGGTGGAACAACGATGCAACAGTTGCTCGTTATCATTAACAACGTTGCTCCCTCATTCACTCAATTCGTCATGCCTAGCGGTGGTGAAGAAGGTGAGGCTTTGGACTTCACGGTCTCAGCTACGGATCCTGGTGATGACACGATTACTTACACCTTCGATTTCGGTGACGGGACTGCAGTAATGATGAGTCCGGACGGGAACATATCGCACAAGTTTGCTGAGGGTGACACCTTCGATGTAATCATCTGTGCCAAGGATGAAGACGGTGGTGAAACTTGCAGAACAGAGAAAATTCCGGTATCTGTTCTTGAGCAGTTGGAAGAAGAAGGTCTGCTCCCTGGTTTCGGACTTCTTGGAGCGCTGTCGGCTCTTGCCGTTATTGGAATACTGAGACGCAGAACGCACTAAGTGGTTTAACGGCATACCAGTTACGGACACATGATTCCGCGCCTTGCCACAGGCTGTAAGGGAGTTGATGAACTGTTAGCAGGGGGCATCGAGCAGGGGACGGTCACTCTGGTCTATGGAGAGGCAGGAAGCGGAAAGACGAGTTTGGCGCTACAGCTCTCGCGCGAGGCGATAAAGAAATCATCTGATTCGGTCGTTCTTTTCGTCGATACTGAGGGACTGTCATTAGAACGAATGGCACAAATATTTGGCGATGCAGATCAAGACCGCCTCCTGCTGATACGTCCTTCTAGCCTCGATGATCTCCATCAGACCCTGACCAAGAAACTCGAACAACATGACAAGATATCATTGATAGTAGTCGACACAATCAATGCTTATGTCCGTTTATCATACATCAAGAACAAGGAACGGTCCGAAAGACAGTTTTTGGAGATGACGTCCATTTTACAACCGCTGGCTGAAAAGGGTGACTTTCCGGTATTTCTATCAGCCCAGGTTTATGAGAAGGATGGGGAAATTGGCCCCTATTTTGGTAGGTCCCTGATGCACCTTTCCAAAGCTATAATCCACTTGGAGAAGGATAAGGCCCCCAGTTTGCGACATGCCCGTTTGAAGAAACATCGCTCCCTTCCAGAGGAAGGAGTCTCCGATTTTCTGCTGACCGGTAATGGTCTAGAATGAAGTCAACTCTTTAATCATCCCATTATTCCCCCTTTCCATGTCCGACTATGACGATTTCATAAGTAGAGTCAAAGAACTGAGTTTGGTTGGTAGCCTTACGGGACTTATGGGTTGGGATCAGGAAACCATGATGCCACCCAAGGGAGGCAAACTCCGCTCTGAAATGATGGCATTTCTGTCCAAGCAGTCCCATTCTAGGATAACCGATCCGGAGATGGGTAGACTATTGGATTCACTGGAATCCCAGAAGCTATCTGATGAGCAGGCAGCCAATGTCAGAGAGGTTCGCCGTTCCTATGACAAGGCCACCAAACTCCCTGAAGAGTTGGTCGAGGAAAAAGCACGTCACAAATCTCAATCCCTTCAGATTTGGCAAGAAGCTAGGGCCGAGAATGATTTCGAGAAGTTTCGCCCCTCTCTGGAGAAGACGGTTGAATTGACTTGCAGGACCGCCGAGTATTATGGATATGAGGATAACATCTATGATGCCTTGCTTGACATCTACGAACCTGGGATGACAGTGTCGCAACTGGATCCTCTTTTTGCAGGACTTAGGGAAGCTATAGTTCCACTTGTCAAGGCTGTGGGCGAGAGCAAGAATCAGCCCGATTTGAGTTTCCTTGACATCGGTAAATTTTCAGAGGAGAAACAGCGCGACTTCTCATTGAAGGTTGCTGAAAGCATAGGCTTTGATTTCAATGCCGGTAGAATGGATACCTCGACTCATCCTTTCTGTTCAGGGGCCGGACCGAATGACGTTCGTTTGACGACCCGTTACGATGAGGAATTTCCATTTGGCTGTCTGTATGGAGTAATGCATGAAACTGGCCATGGGACCTATGAACAGGGACTATTACAGGAACATGAAGGAACTCCTATGGGAAAGGCAGTCTCGTTGGGCGTTCATGAATCCCAATCCAGGATGTGGGAGAATATGGTCGGACGAAGCCATGAGTTCTGGCAGTTCTACCTTGAGGAATTCAAGTCCTGCTTCCCGCACCTTCCATCAGATCTCGATGTAGATACTCTGCATCGTGGGGTGAATACGGTCCAGCCTTCGCTAATCCGTGTTGAGTCCGACGAGGCGACCTACAATCTGCATATCATGGTCCGCTACGAGATTGAAAAACAATTGGTCAATGGCAACATTGCAATCGGAGACTTACCTGAGTTCTGGAACAGCAAGATGCAGGAATATCTGGGAGTTACTCCACCCAATGATACCAAGGGAGTCCTACAGGATATCCACTGGTCAATGGGAGCTATTGGCTACTTCCCGACCTATACGCTTGGAAATCTGTATGCCGCTCAGCTTTACGCCGCAGCATTGGCAGACAATCCGAATATTCCTGAAAAGATAGCCAAGGGTGAATTTACAGTATTATTGGACTGGATGCGAAGTCATATCCATGTTCATGGTTCGAAATTACTACCTGCAGATCTGATGACTCAAGCTACTGGTAAAGAACCAAGCAGTGCAGATTTTGTGAAGTATCTCCAATCAAAATATACCAAGATTTACGGCCTTTAATCTGGTAGCCCCGCTCGGATTCGAACCGAGGTCTCAGGCTCCAAAGGCCTGAATGATGGACCGCTACACTACGGGGCTAGGTTTGTCCAGAGAATGGTCTCTTTACAAATGTGCCCGTGCGAACAATCATTAATAACGCCTCCTCGGTAAGCAACCAAGTTATGACCGCAGGCGACAGGTTCATGAAAAAGATTAGCGACTACTACGATGAGTTGGGCTATCCTGTTACCTGGGATGGTGAAGGTTCACGGAGGAAACTGGAAATAACCTTCAAATCGGAATCTGGCTATTTTGTTAAGGCCACTTTGCTTGCTCGTGGAGATGACATCGTGATAAGAGATGAATGGGGTCGAGAACAGTTGGTTAAGGCCAACCGTGGCAATCTTCAGATGATCAAGGGCTGGTCCGAAGAACGTTAGTTCGGCAACTGGCTCATACTCTTGCAATCAGGTCTTGGTATTATCTCTAGATTTCTGACAACACCATCTTCGAAATCGAAGACCCAGGGCTCGCACCATCCAATTTCCGTCCTCAATATCTGTTTGGGTGTATAGTCCTGTAGAAACATAACAATCGCTCTTATGCTGTTCCCGTGTGCACTGACTAGAATATTCTTTCCTTCAGAGATGCGAGGGATGATTACGTCTTTCAAGTAAGGAATCACACGGTTTGCAGTATCCTTTAATGACTCGCCACCAGGAGGGGGAACGTCATAGCTTCTTCTCCATATGTGGACCTGTTCCGCACCGAATTCTTCGGCAGCCTCGGCCTTGTTCCGGCCCACGAGGTCCCCATAGTCCCTCTCGTTAAGGGCCACGTCCTTCTCAATTTGAATACCGTTTTGTCCTATCCCTTCCAGGATAATATCCAGCGTATGCTGTGCTCTGACCAGATCCGATGTGAAGGCCATGTCAAATTTGTAATTATTCAGGAGGGGAACGGCTTGTCCGGCCTCATCGATGCCCTGCCGGTTAAGTCCGATATCCTTCCATCCGGTAAAGCGATTCTGGTCGTTGTAGACAGAGAGGCCATGCCTCACTAGGACGAGTTTTCCACGTTTCATTATTAGGTGAATGATTCTATCGAAACTTCCCCATATT
>CAZXZT010000103.1:0-3770 GCA_964645695.1 uncultured archaeon | reverse complement strand
ATTACAGTACCTGCCGTACTTTTCCAGTCTACCTTGGATCCTACTGTCCCAGTATTATCCGTAGAATACAGTGACGATGCCTGGGAGGCTTCACTGCCATGCATCTCCTGGTGTTTAGAATCCCATAGGGACTGGCGATCCCATTTATCCTCTCCACCCCATTTACTTTCACGGTCCCATTTACTATCTCCATCCCAGCTACTGTCTGATGGTGGAAGAGATTCACTGACGGGAATGGTAGAAGCCATATCTAGTGTCACTATTCTCTTCTTGGCCAGTTGCAACCCGGAAATAGCCAATATAATGGAAAACAGGAATATCAGAAAAGAACCAGTCTCTGAACCCAGAATTATGGAATAAACAGCCGCAAGATTCCAAGTTGCGTGGAGTATAACTGCAACTAGATAATATTTCAATACTACTGAGAAAGGTTCGCCATTCAACATGTACCTGGCTATGCCATGCCCAGTGTAAGATGTAGCCACAAGATGCAAAAGAATAGAGGATACTGTCCTAATGATAATCAAAAACGCCATTCCGGAGAAACTTGCAGCGGCTGCATGTGCTTCCATGCCATAAAGAACATTCTCCGTCGCTCCGAATCCCAGACCGCAAGCCGCTCCGTAAACAATACCGTCTTCTAATTCATCAATCTCCTTACGAACTGTCTGATTCCGGAACATTACCAATGGCTTGACAAATTCCTCAACTATTGGAGCTACTATAACGGCACCCACTATGATGGGCAGGATATCCTGCACACTATCTGCCGTCAGACCCACCAGTAAAACAAGTAACAAAGATGTTCCAAGTGCATTGAACAGCATTGCCAGAAAAATACCAGATATAGCGCCCCAAGCAAATGCTATCCAGAGGGCGTCCCAGGGTTCCTTATCAGTTTCTTCAGCATCCCTGATCGATCGAAGGTACATGTAAGCAGGAATAAAGGCCAGAAGAGACGCAGTGATAAATGCAGAAAGCCCGCCGATAAGTATCAAGGTAGTCGCCAAGACTATCAAAAAAATCCATTGCATGACAGTTAACTGCATTATTCCACTACTGGAGCCGAATACTTAAGTAACGTGTATACGGCCGAGATGAATATATAATATTCCTCTTCGAATCATTTTATTCATCTGAAGACGTGGATTGGGAATTCCTTCGTCACCCGCACGATCGATTAACTCATCGGGAGGTATGCCAGAACCAATATCCAAGTCCCTTGCTAATTCCAAGAATTTGAACTTGGGGGTATCCTGAATATTGATGTCGACATCCTCGGGTTCCTCAGGCTCTTCGGAAACTTTGATAGTCGCTTTTCTAGCAATGAATGACTTCTTCTTTGGTTTCTTGATTTTGATCTTTTTAGGAGGGGCGTCTCTCAGAGGACCTGCCACGTCATCTAATTCATCAGCTGCTTTTTCCATTTCCTCTCGGAATTCTTCCAGATATTCCTCAATTAGGTCCTGCAAAAGATTAGCTGGCGTCATACCTTCAATTTTGCATCGCTTGTTGAACAAATCCCAATCCTTACGGAAATCGGAAGGGATGCGCATCCGGAAGTTCAATCGCTTGGGAGCCACAAACATGCAATGTATCTGGTTGTTTAATACTTGTCCCGCAGATGATATTACTCATGTTCTCTAACTGGAGTCCTATATAAACCAATAAAAACAGAAAATATACTTCGATGTACAATTTATATACCTATGTTCGAAAATCGAGAACATAAACAGAGAAAACCTTGAACCTTGAACTTTTCATTAAACAAAGATTAGGTAAGAAGGTATTTTATAAAGCACTATAATTCACAAGAGGGCTAAATACTCCGTTTCCAGCCGGTCTACTATACTGGACCACGAAAAGCGTTCGGAAAACGTTCTTCCACGGTCCCCAAGTTCCTGACATAGCTTCTCGTCATCCAGTAATAACGAAAGCTTATCGGACAACACACGAGGGTCGTTATATCCTACCAGAAACCCATTCTCTTCATCAGACATTGCTTCAGGAATCCCACCAACTCTAGTGCCTATAACAGGGGTTGCCGCCGCTGCCGCTTCCAGCAAAACTATTCCAAAGGCTTCATACTCCGAAGGGAGAACCAAAACACTGGTAGCTGATAGAGCAGAACGGTAGATATCGTCTTCAACGTGCCCTATGCGGCGCATCCTTACATTCTTGGACTCTGCTATCTTGTCCAGATCCCTGCCAAGACCCATGTCGGCACCCATAAGGACCAGATCGACATCACCTACAGATTTCAGCAAGGACATCGCCTCTATCAAATCCGGAATGCCTTTGTTTGTGGCCAATCTACCAGCAAATATTACGAATTTATCTGAAATATTGGGGTATTCTTGGCGAAATATCTCCGGGTCTGGTATCTCCTTCCAGTCCTCCCAATTGATACCATTGTAGATTATCCTTATGTTTTCATGTTCCAATCCTATCTCCGAAACCAGCATATCTCTTTCATGTTTACTGACACAGGTTATCAGATCTGCGGATTCCATCGTAGACTTGCCGATTCCTGAATCATAAAAATCCCTGAGGGTGCGTCTCTTGGAACCCCCCCACATAGACCATGAAGGGTGAAAATGAGGGGTTATGACCCATGGTGTAGATTGGAATTTCTCCTTGAGCCAGGCCGCGTGGTTCTGAAAATAACCATACGAATGCGTGTGTATGATGTCCGCCTTCTTTGAAAGGAATGAGGTTACCATGCCCGGAGCAAATACATAATGTGCCTCACCGGACACGCTGAAGGCACGATGCCGAGATACAGGAATACCACCGACCTCGGAGGGCATCTTCCTCTTCACAAATGGTGTTTCGGTGTAAAGATCAGTAGTGATCACCTCCACTTTGTGACCTTTTGCAAGCAGGCCTTCGGAATACGCCTTCACGACCGTTTCGGCCCCTCCAGGTGCAGGGGAATACCGGACACAGCCCTGGATAATATTCATTACATTACTGATACAAGGCGCCTTTTAAGCCCCCGACCTTACCCTGCCCAGTGTCTGAAACTGCAGATATCAGCAGGCCATTATCAAGCCATCTTGAGGAGCTCCGTTCCTATTTGATGACACCGTTCATCTGCAACATGATTCTGCTCGTATTGCTGATACCTTACTCTATCCAACTAATCGGAGACCTTCTATCTATAGCTAATCTGAGACTGGGTGACTTGGCTAGCTATAGTCCAACAGAACTTCTAAGACTCAAAATATATATGAGCCTGATAGGAAGCCTGCTACTGGCATTTCCCCTGTGGTTCAGAGGATTCTACAATTTTTCGAGTACCGGTCTGACCAGAAAGGAAAGAAAAGGAATCATGGTTAGTTTCTCCATAGGTTCAGCGCTCTTTGTTACTGGTTCGTTGGCAGGGCTGTTCTACGTTTCTCCAGGCGTAATGGAAATCTTTCTAACTGATGAAATAGTCGTTGCGAAATTATCGGTTTACGAAACAACCAAACTGGTGATATCTATATCCCTTTTCTGCGGAATCCTTGCCAGTTTGCCAGTCTTGACCTTATTTGCAATTGACTACACTGAAAAAAGCAAGGATGTGCGAAAATATATTTATTTTTTGATAATCCTGATCGCAGTACTTGGAACTCCAGAGCCATCTATGATCATAAATCTGATATTCCTGGTTTTCTTCGCGACCATTGTTGAAGCGATTATACTTACCACAGGTGAATCTACTTGAAGACAGTCTCGAGACGGTTTCTTGAGCTGTGTTAGCGTGAACAGTGCCAAAGCACCCC
>CAZXZT010000102.1:0-3823 GCA_964645695.1 uncultured archaeon | reverse complement strand
TGCTTTATCCATCATATGAAAATAATTTGCAATGGCACGAAAGAGATTTAGCGAATTCAAGCTGTGAAAGAATAATCCTACCCCAATTTTACATTCTCCTCGAATACATGCTAATCAAAACCAATAATGTTTTCTCAAATTTGTTTGTAAACGTAAAAAGGATGAAGAAAAATCTTGACTCGGCAGGCGGACTGCCTATGGCTGAGGCGTTAGTAATTTCTCTTGGAAAAACGGATATGGGAAGACAAGCTGCACACGAACTGATAAGACAGATTACCATGAGTGCCGAGAAATCTGGAAATATCTTTGCCGAAGAAGTCATGAAAAATCAAATCCTAAAAGAAAAGATTGGAGAAAAAGAGATAAAGAAATGTCTGGAAGCAAAAAACTATATTGGTCACTCTTCTGAAATTGTCAATCGTGTTCTGGATTCAGTTTGATGTATTGCTATGCAATCTTAATTGAAAGAAATGGAAATCAAAAGAAGATTGGAGACAGACTAATACTATACTTATCAAAGCGGAAAATTTTTGCAAAATACAGAATATTCGGAAAAATTGTAGTATTGGAAAGTAAAACCGATTTGAAAAAAACGATTTCGGACGATATTATCATGTACCGTTCAGCCTTATCGAGTTCAAAGAAAGAGGATATATATGAAAAAATCAGATATTTGATAGGCAGAGAACAACGAACGAAAAAATTTGCAATAAGAGTTAGTCGCAAAGGCACACACCATTATAGTTCAACTGAATTGGCGCGTACTGTGGCCGGGGCGGTATTTGATGAGTGGCCAAATATCAAAGTTGATCTCAACTCTCCCGAATTGGAAATATTTGTTCAAATTATTAATAACATGAGTGTAGTATATCTGAAGCATTCATGAAGATAACGGTCATTGGCCCTGGAGCAATTGGAACGCTGTTAGCCACAACAATGGCCAGAAACGGTAATGATATATCTGTATTAGTTAAGGCATTACAAAAAAATCAATTTGAGAACGGTAAAATAATACTTGAAAATTTCAATGGAAAGAGAATCGAGAGCAGAGTCAAAATAACTACGGAACTAGAAAATCCTGACTGGACCATAATTGCTGTTAAAAGTTATGATGTTGGAAATCTAGTTGATTTACTAAGAAAAAGCCAGTCTCCTGTACTCTGCTGCCAAAACGGTATAAAAACCTACAACCAAATAAAAGAAGAAATCGGCGAAGAAAGAATGGCTTACATGGTAACTGGCATGGGAAGTTCGAAGGTAGAGTCAGGAAGGGCCGTCTTCAAAGGCTCAGGATTTACCTATATTGGAACAATATCTGGACAAGAAACTCCAGAAATCCAGGAATTGTCACACGTAATGAATAAAGCCGGAATCAAATGCAAAGTGGTTAAAGATATATTCAATTATGTCTGGCTGAAGGCGATAATCAACTGTTCAATAAATCCGGTTGCAGCCTACTATGGAGTACCGAATGGCAAACTAGAGGAACCCGAATTAAATCATAAAATACGTAATATTTGCATGGAAACTGAAAAAATAGCAACAAAAACAGGAATAAAATTACCTCTTCAACCCTGGACTGAAATAAAAAAAATAATCCAGAATACTTCCGAAAACAAATGTAGTATGTTGCAAGACCTAGAAAACGGTCACCGGACTGAAATCGATGCGCTTAACGGAGAAATAATTAGAATTGCAGATGATAACAGGTTAGATGCTTCCTACAACAAGGAAATTATGGAAAAAATCATATCGTTATCTAATTAATTCCAAGAGACTTGTTTGTCTTTAGAATTGATTTCATGTTGTCTGATTCGAGATTAAACATTGCTCGAATAGCGTCGATATTTTCGGGTACTACATCCGATTCCTGGTGTATTGCCTGATAATAGTACAATTTATCATCCAAAGCATGCACACCGTCTCTCCACACAGCTATCTGGTTTAGATCTCCCCGCCGATATGACAAATCCCGTGCCAGTTCCATTATCTCGGCCGTGCCCGGAAGATTCCGAATATTGGCAGTCCCGTTTTTCAGAAAACCGTCCAACAGACTGACTCGTGGTGTAGCTTCCCAGAGGGATAAAATGTCACTCACTTGAGGTTTCTTGTCAAGTTTAGCGATTATACAGTGCACGTGCATAATAGTCGTAGGTACCTTTACGGCCATAGTCTGAATATTCAGGTTGGACAACACCGTCTGTACGTCTGGTCCGTGATGACTGGGAACATTCAACACAGGTTCTATAGAATTTATTGGTCCCCTATCACTATCCTTGGGATCGCCACTACGTCTTACCATAACTGCCTGTACATTGTCAATCCCGTATTTCCTAGAAAGAGGATAAAGAGTCCTAGCTAAGCCGGTAGTATTACATGATACCACTCTTACAAAATCCTTGCCAATAGATTCGCCATAGTTAGTCAGGGAATTGAAACTCACACCTATAGGAGCATGCTTCTCACCTCCCTGCCAAATAGCCTTGGCACCTCCCTCCTTGTACATCTCCATGTTGTTTACACCAAGTTTGCCAGGAGTACAATCTATTATGACATCAGACGCGGAAACTAGGTCCTCCGTAACTCCTGAAATCTTAATGCCTTCTTTCTCAAAGAAAGGAATTTTATCTTTGGTGGAAGCGAAAACTTTATGGCCAGAATCCAAGGCACCTTGAACTTCATACGTGGGTTTCGTTTTAACAATACCCTCTATGACCATGTCATCCTGCAAGATAACTGCTTCAGCAACACGCTTGCCGATGGTCCCGAAACCGTTAATGCCGACCTTTATCATGTTTGTTGATTCAAGGGCACTCTATAACTAATTTTCTTTATTATCAGTCATCTTCTTTCTAAGATGTTCTATAGAAACTGAAATCTTCTTATCTGGAATGGAATCGGTTGGCTTTTCAAATTCTTCAACATCCTCAACCTCCGAAGAAAAATCATCTACGATGTCTATATCTGAAGGTGAATCTGATATTTCAACTTCAGATATGTCGGATACTTCATCCTCTTCCGAAATATTCTTAGAAATGGCATAATCTCCTTCGCCACCTTGACCTTCAGGAACATTACCACCTTCAATATCTGCTATAAGCTGAGCACGTTTTTCAGAACTAGCTTCCTCGGCTACTTCTTCTAAAATCTCTTCAGGAGATATCTCTTCATCGGACTCAGAGAATGCCTCCTCTTCAGTATCTATAAGCTCATCTAAATCTAGTTCAACTTCTTCATTGTATAAGAATTCGGGCATCTCTGGAGCAACTGCACCAGGGGTTGCTATAGCTTCATAAAACTCAAATGCAGTTCTCTCAACTTCTGAAACAAATTCTTCCAGGTTTTCTTCTCCTATACGAGCATATGTTGCAGCCATGCGATCTGCTATAAATGCAAAATAATTGGGAGCAACTTCAAATGCCTTTTCTGTCCAAGTAAATGGAATCCAAGCCATAACTTGCTTATTGCGAGGATCTACCGTTATTTTCAGCTGAGGACCGGGATAAATTATGCCTCCGCAAGACACATCATAATTATTCATGTACGCCAAAACTTTGTACACATCCTCCTGCCTAGGTGTTTGTGTAAGATTATATTTTGCTTCAAAATAAAAATTAACGCCTCTATAATTCATAAATATTTCAGGTCTACCTGAACCTTGTACTGGATTAGCAGACTCCTCTGAGTCTCCAAAAAGAGAACCCATTATTGAATCACTCCAACCTTGTCTTACTTGCTCAGGTGCGTCATATTTCAGTACAATGTCTTTGTTTTTTGAACGGAATTCTCGAAGGGACTTTGCATGAGCGCTCAAATTAAGACC
>CAZXZT010000101.1:0-3858 GCA_964645695.1 uncultured archaeon | reverse complement strand
CATATTCCCTACACGGGTGCGGACCACATATGCTTTGCCCTGATTTCCAGTCACTTTGCCAGTCAGACCATGAAATCTATGATGGGGTTGTCCTTTGTGGAAAGAAGGATCTATTACCACACTGACGGTGTCTCCATCATCAAATGATTGAAGGGAACGCGTTATTGGAGATAGCCCTCGCTCCTTGGTCGGGCGGGACATCTTGTGGCGCGAACCACTCCTCAATCCACGGGATCTCTTAGCCATTTTCTTTCTCGCTGTTGCCAAGATGAAGATTGAGGACATCCAGAACCTTCACCTTGCATGGTGAATCGACCAGCGAGGACAAACTGGGATCAGTACGACCCTCATCGCCACTGACAAGTTCACGAATGTAAGTACCGTGCTGGGCTCTGATCTCGAGTTCCGCCATGCCTTCAACAAGAGACTTGATGTCCACATAGTTAATCAGGCGAGGACGTACCAGATCCGCTCGACGATGTGACACTCGTGTAGGTGTCCGCTGTTCGACAACCGCGCCCGACAACCTTTGTGCGCCTTTCTTAAGGCTTTCGATTGAGATTCTAGGGTCAATTGAAACATCTACCCTGTAGGTTTTGTCACAAACTGTGTTTTTCAGCTCGGCTACTCTGGATCTTGGCACTACCTTGAGGCCTGTAACTCTTATGCGATCCATGTTAGCTGAATTTATCCTCTTGGCAATGCGCTCTAACTCAATATCTCTCTCTTTCGGTCTTCGTAACTCCAATACGAACGGCCGGCCTTCGCCTAACATTGTAGCATCTATGTCTTCCCGCCCCATACCGTGGAATAAATCCTTCTCGGACTGACTGGCTTCAAGAAACTTTCCGGATATTAAGGATTGTACGGAATCTGCATACATTTGTCCCGTGTTTTTGCATTTACTGCATCCAATCCCCTTGCAATGACGGCAGGGCCAGCGAGTTTGAGGAATTGTACGATCAAATTTGTTGTATTTTCCTTCAACAAACAGGGACTTTATCTCCAGCTCAACAGTATCATACCGTGTGTCGATGATAGCGACTGCGTCAGGATTGTCAAGCAATGCTTCAATTCCCATTTTGTTGTACACGCCTATTCCTATTTCTCGATTCAACTGGGATTTGATGGGTTCTCCCAAGCCTTCTCCGAATACGGATTGGAATTCTATCTCCTTCTGCACAATCTCTTTGTCAACGACGGTGCCGATTTTGAAGGTGTTAATCGAAAACTTGGAGAGAGATTCTGATGATATTGCAATGAAATTGTCTATTTCATCAATCAAACCATCACATATTTTACACTCAGAAGACGAACAAATTAAGTCAACCTCAATCACAGATTCTTCTTGTTGTTCCAACTGATTCAACATTTCCAGACCTCTTTCACGATTGTCCAAACCAAAGCCTATACGGCCTACAGTTCTTCCTAGACATGAAAAACAGAAAGGAGCGTGAGCAGTTAATTTTTCCAGATTAAACATTCTGAACGGACTTCCTTATTTCCATTGCGCGTTCAGGATTATCGGTCACAATAGAATATATGTCTTCACTAATTAGTGTTTCTAATAGGTTGTCATCATTAACAGTCCAAACCTGTATTGGAATTTGTTTTTTCCTTAGTCTTTCCATTAAGCCAACTTCAACGATCTTAGAGTTGGGGGATAAAAAATCTGCACCGTCTATAGTTACTCCAGAACCAGTAAATGATTCTCTCAGAACTTCGATAAATTGAGACAGGCTCCATTCTTCACCTAACAACAAACCGGTGAATATCTTAGAATCAATCTTCTTTATTCTTCTCACAACTTTTCTATCAAAGGATTTCATTATAAAATCTTTATATTCAAAATAATCTAAAACCATAGATATGACCTCAGCTTCATATCCAGATTCTTTTAATTCCACGTCCACTTCTATATTTCCTTTCGCAGTCCAAAGAATTTGTTCTAGAGTAGGAACCATTGAATTTAATTCTATTATATCCGAGAACAACATATCACTAACTAGATTATCTTCAATGGTCTCATCATGAAAACAAATTAGTTGTTTGTCCCTAGTTCGACGAACATCAAATTCAACCATATCTACCTTCGATTCAATAGCATCTGTAATTGAATGTACCGTATTATCTGAACTACCGGCTGATGTGCGCCCGCGGTGAGATATTATCTTAGTGGCCATACTATGTGAGGGTGCTTACGCGCCACGTTTAAATAGTGTGAGTAGGTGGTGCACAGATTATCATGGAGAGTGAGTCTGAACAGAGTAGCGGTAGTTCAGGTCGGATAGAAGACCTGATTGTGGATTTAGGTAATGATCGCTTTATGACTAGACACGAAGCATTACAATCCCTGAAGAATATGCTACCTTCGCATGAAAAGGCAATATCTGCCGAATTAGTAAGATGGATTCAACTATATGGGAAATCTGACGTTGGAAGTAGTGCCTCATTTGTCAATAAGGCCGCTCTGGAACTTTTTCAAGGAATGACAGAAATGGGTCTTGAACCTTTGATAAATGACGGGCTGAAGAACGGCGATTTTTATGCAAGAAGAACAGCCATGGATGCAATTGGCCGTACAGGAAGGCTTTCAGTTATGCCATATCTTATAGATGGAATGGAGGATGAAGACCGATATACTAGGTGGCATGCCGCTAAAGGGCTTGGTCGCTTCGCAGGGTCATCTGATGCAAGAAAGGCACTAGTAAATGGATTATCAGATAGCGATCCCTATGTACGCAGAAGAGCTGGACGTTCCCTAGAAAACTTTGGAGGTGTAGGTCCAAGTGAGGACAAAGTCGAAGGACCTATGGAAGAGGATGGTGAAGGTGACATCGATGGAGATGGAATCCCTGATTCAGAAGATGAAGAACCAAGAGCAACTGATGAAGAAGTAAATTATGATTCAATGACTGTGGCGCAACTTAAGGAAATTCTGAAAGAAAAAGGATTGTCAATTTCTGGAAAGAAAGCTGACCTGATAGCTAGACTAAAAGAATAGAGTCATTTAGTAGTAAGATCATTTAATGATACCACAGCCAGTTCTGATTTGTCAAACCAGAATATAAGACAGGATGGACAGGCATCTATTGTAACCGATTTATCGAGTTTTCCATGTTTTAAATCACCGGCTAAATCTGCTGTCAAGATTACTGCACCAAAAAGATCACCTATAATTGGAATCCCTTGAACAAGAGAAAATTGTTCTTTCAAAGGCTTCTTAGAGTCTTCTTCCATCCTTGACATGTATCTACCCCTTTTGTAGAATAGTGCAATTTCAAGCATTTTTTTTCTACATTTGGGGCAATCAAGTGATCCTGTTTTACCTGCGTCCAAAGTTTCTCTCAATTTATTTTTTCTCAGTTTATTGAAACGTTTTATTCCCTTCTTCTCCCAAGTCCTAAGTTCGTCCAAACTCAGCACAATTCCACTACATTTTTTACAATTATTAGTTTTTCTTGCAGATTGCATAGAACGCCCGTAGCGTAGTTTTCCACAGCCTCTTGGACAGGATAACCCCTCCAGTGGCTCTTCTTCGAATTTAACAACTTTTGCCATTCTAAGGAGTAGTCCTGCGCATCGTGCGTGGGAAAGGAATTACGTGTTTAATGTGATCCGAACCACATATCCAGCTTACAGTTCTATCAATGCCAAGCCCAAAGCCTGAATGAGGAACACTACCAAATTTTCTGATATCCAAATACCAACCATAGGACTCGGGTTCCAAATCTTCTTCTCTGATCCTCTCAACAAGTTCATCAGGAGACCAAACCCTTTCGCCACCCCCAATTATCTCACCGTATCCTTCTGGAGCTAATAAATCATGACAAACTAAGGATTTAGGGTCGCTTGGAT
>CAZXZT010000100.1:0-4035 GCA_964645695.1 uncultured archaeon | reverse complement strand
TCACAGAGTCATCATGCTTTTAGGGTTTTCTAAGAGAAGCCGGATGAGGAAGCCTAAGAAGCGCTACAACTTCCTGATTCTTTAGTATTCGTTCCATCTGGGCAGATTGTATAATACCAGATGACGCCAGTTAAATCGGCATCTTTCAGCTTTGCACCTACCATATTTGCATAAGAAAAGTCAGAATAAGACAAATTAGATCCTGTGAAATCAACATTCGTTAAATTAGTAGACCAAATATACTTGAGATCTGAAAAATCATCGATTCCCCAATCTTCAAGTGCGGCTTCAGCATATGTGGAACAGTTGTCGCCCTCATTAATACAAGCATCATATTCCAAATATTGCTCATTATATATTTTATGATTGTATGTGAAATTAGAATTGGAAAGATTAGAATCACTCATATTACTGTCATTGATTCGAACGGCCTGAAAAATAGAATTTGGAATATATAAACCTGAAAAATTAGCCTCAGAAAGATCAGCGCCTCTTGCCTCATTATCCCAAAAAGTTATCCATTTATCTGAAAAGTCCATTGATGGACCAAAGATCATTTTCTTATCGCCTATTTCCGCACAGTTGTAAGTCTCTGGCAAAGATAATGGACACGAAGCAAGATCGAGAGCCATGAAATCAATGAAGTTTACGTCTGACATATTACTCTGCAAAAGATTAGCTTCGGGTGGTAGAGTCGTAGATATTTTAGTTCCAGTAAAAGAAACGTTAACCATACTGACAGTGACATCAGGACAACCCCAATACTCAGTCACCAAATTTGCATTATCCAGTATTGCATTATCAAAACTGACAGCAGAATAACCCCAATATTCAACCTCTAAATTTGTATTATACATTATTGCATTATCAAAGGCTAGTTTAGGATCGCACCGCGTACTGCCCCCAAGAGTTACGTCAAAATCTGCCTTTGTTAGATTTGCACCTTTAAATGAAAGGTCATAGTCACAATCTACCGCGATTATCTCATAATAATAACTACCATAATAACTATCCTTACTTTTAGTCTGGCCTTGGAATTCTGAATTACTCAAATCAGCATTGTCAAAAATAGCCCCCCTAATGTCAGGAGAGTGAAAGTAAGACCCCTCTAAAATAGAATTAGAAAAGTCAACACACGCTAGAATAGTTTCCGAGAAAACTGCACCAGTCAAATCCCGATTTGATAAGTCACAGCCCCGCAATTTCATATATGAGAAGTCCGCACCAACTAAATCAACGTCCGGACCAACAATTTCATCATTACAATCTTCACCATAATCTAGAATCTGACTTTTCCGGTTTTCCCAGTACCTTTCACTTTCATACCATAAAAGAGGCATTAACAATGAAAAAACGACAACTAAAATCACAATTCTTGTTTTGAATTTTTTCCAGTTAGTAGCCTTAATTTTCTCTTTTTGTGAAGGTTCTGATGAACCTTGTGCGCCGAGGCTTGTTGCTAACATTAACACCAGTAAAACGAAAGTAATAGAATAGCATGGAATCGCATTAGCAAAAGTTCCATAACGGGGACCAAAATTACCACTTTCCCATTGAAATAACAATAACCCTATTACAAAAACAACGAAAGCCGAAAAACCAAGAGTTAACTGAACAAAACGAGTTGTAGCTTTTCCCTTATTTGGAGTATCATCAACAATCTCGTCTTCGGAATCACCCTCATTCGCTTTCAAATTTTTCTCCTCGAAAGATGAAGAAAAAATAACTGCTAAAACAATTACCGGATACAAAAACGCGACAAAGTCCTCCCAATCACCTCCATAAGTAACAAAATCTAAAAATCCAAAAATCCCCACAAACATAAGTGGTAAAAGTAGTAAAATAAGAAAAAATTGAATAATTCCTTTTACACTTAAGACGGACTTAGAAAAAGCTAAATCAAATGCCTCATCATTGTATCTTAAATAAATATATCTTGAAAAGGAAAGAACCGTCATTAAAGGTAAAAAGGCAAAATTTGCACCAATTTCTCTACCAGCCCTTACATCAGAATCTATTATATATGTAGAAAACCAAGTAAGGGCTAAAAGAAGATATGAGAGATAACCCCATTTCTTTATTGACATGAATCCCTGTTCCGAATAATCTTCTTTTACTTCCTCAGTATCTCCATTTGAAAGTGCAATTTCTTCCTGAAGTTCATCATCACCAATCTCAGCATCAAGTTTTGTTACTTCAGCTTCTGAGGTTTTGGTTTCATCTTCAAATGGAACAACCTTAAGCACTGGACTGTTTCTCAAAAGTGAGCTAAAAGACCAGTATTCTACTTCGATGACCTTAACATTGGTACCAACAGGTATTTCCCCCTCGCTGGAACGGGCTGCAATTTTGTTGCCATGCCAGAAGCTGTTACCATACAAACCAGCCGTTTCAATCTCAACTGATAAAGGATAGGTAGTGTATTTATTCAGTGCATTGGGATTACGAACAACGCCAACATGTCCTACCAATTCTGGGAAGATGAGCTCCACATCTAACCCCAGAATCTTGATGATAAAACGGGAGATGAGGCTCATTAATCCATATGTCGCGCCCACCATAGGGCCAATAAGAAGTCCTCCAGTAGTGAATCCGAGGGATATCATAGCTACGGGGAAAATTATGGCCATAATCAGAATATACCCCACCAAAATAAGTAATGAATCTTCTTCACTCATATAACCCATAAAACTTAAGGCCATGAAATAGCAGAATATCAGATAAATCAGCAGAATAATCGAATAGTAAACTCTTTTGACGAATTTCTGTCTGATTTCATAATCGTCCAGTTTGGTTGTCACCGGTTCTTCATCAGGAATAGGTGCATGTATCTTCACCTCTTCAACAACTTCTGGTTCTACTTCCTCTTCTCCAATCTCAATTACTTTTGCCATACCTATATCCACACATCATTTGAGGCCTTCAGGTTACTTTCTGCATCTCCAGTATTCACAACACCTCGAGGCTCGACAAGCATGACCCTGCACTCTTCTTCAGCATATGGCTTATGCTCGACCCCCTTGGGAACCACGAACATTTCTCCTTCCTTCAATTCTACTGTACTGTCCTTGAATTCAATCTTCATCTCTCCTTCCATTACTATGAACACCTCATCTGTATCATCGTGATTGTGCCAGACAAAATCTCCCTTTATCTTCACCAATTTAAACTGGTAATCATTCATCTCGGCTATTATCCGTGGAGACCAGTGATCAGAAAACTTTGACAGTTTCTCTTTCAGATTTATCTTGTCAGAAGCCACTTCAAGCCTCTAATATCTGACCCAGAAACTTCTTCATTCTGTCTGTCTTCGGATTATCTATAATATCTGGTGATCCTGACTCTACAACTTGTCCTTCATCCATGTATATTATCCAGTCCCCCACTTCCTTGGCAAAGCCTATCTCATGTGTAACTATAACCATAGTCATACCCTCTTCGACCAGTGACTTTATCGATTCCAGAACTGAACCTATCAATTCGGGGTCAAGGGCGGATGTGGGTTCGTCAAACAGCATCACTTTGGGATTCATGGCTAGAGCCCTAGCGATCGCCACTCTCTGCTTCTGTCCTCCCGATAATTGGCCAGGGTAAACGTCTACCTTGTCCGACATGTCCACCTTTGCCAGAACTTCATTAGCAATTTCCTCCGCTTTCTCAGTGGAATAACCCCTCACCTTCGTCAATCCCAGCGTCACATTGTCCAGAACCTTAAGATGCATGAAAAGCTCGAAGGACTGGAAAACCATGCCTATCTCCGAACGGATCTCGTTGATATCAGTGGAAGAAGAATTAATCTGGACATCCTCCAGATATATTTCACCCTCAGTAGGTTCGATTAGGCGATTTATGCACCTCAGGACTGTCGATTTGCCACTACCAGAGGAACCGATTATGACCACTACTTGTTTCGGGAAAACATCGAAACTTACTCCTTTGACAGCGTGAACTCCTCCTGAATATATCTTTTCAAGACTGTTAACACGAATTACCGGTGACTCCTCGTCATCCACTACCGGATTAATTACCGGAACT
>CAZXZT010000099.1:0-4061 GCA_964645695.1 uncultured archaeon | reverse complement strand
ACCAGAAATCAAAAGAGAAATTACCATCAATTGATGAAGTCCAATATACTGAGCTTACTGAATCTTCGAAGTCATAAGCGTCTGCTGAGAAGTAGGCTATGTCATGCCCATGAATGAACTCATCTAGTGCCTTATCACTAATCTTGAATTCATCTATTAGGCCGCCAAAATTGTTCCCACTATTATCCAAACCAATACCAATCCGGTTAGCATTACCTATATTCAGTTTCAATTCATAATTAGAATTGATAGACTCACTCATGGCTAATCTGTGGTTTACATAAATCTTGACGAAGTCAGACTGGTCTGAATAAACAAATGCCACGTGATACCATTTTTCTGGATTAATATTGACATTTGTATTGAAATGGGACCAACCAAAAGTCGTAGATTGTGTACGCATAAACACCTGTTGATTATCATCTATACCAAATTCTATAGTCCCATCCTTTCCACCAGAATAGATGACGGATTTCTCATCGGATGAAACTTCATTATCAAGCCAAATCCATGCCTCAAAAGTGAATTCGCTATAAGCCCCAGATTTCATTGCTGGCACAGAAAGATAATCATCGACCCCATCAAGTTCAACTGAATTCCCGAACAATCCACTACCAAATACAGGACCAAACAGCTGGGCATCATTCGCATTTACTGATGAATCAAAGGCCTTCGTACCGTCTGACTCATCAAAATGCCAAAAAGCAATCGTATTCTCATCAGGAATTGCAATAGTACTATTACCACTAAATTCAAATATAGTATTTGGAACTGAACCTACTATCTCACCAACAGGTTTACCATTAATCGTAAGGTTGACAGAAACTTCACGAGACCAAAGACTATCGTTGTCTTTGACCTTAAGATAAATAAGGTGATCTCCAGGGCTCAAAGTTGTAATAGTGAAGTTTTGGTAATTGCTGATAATACCATCAATTGATGAAGTCCATTCATAACCCGAAATTGTTCCGTCTTCATCACTTCCGGATCCTTCAAATGAAACTGGCTTGGTTTCATTAAATAATGTATCAGACATGGAGGCTATAGTTGCATTTGGATATGCTTTCACAACTAGCCAAGATGATGTTTTAGGTGACCAAGCAGTCCCATTATCCGAACCTTGGAAGGTTATATTGTGATATCCTATACTCAAAGTATTGACGTCAAGAGTGAAATTGCCTGAATTACTCAGTACACCATCCTTACTTGAATTCCAATAATAATTAGTTATTCTTCCATCTTTGTCAAAAGAACTACCTGCAAAACTAATGTTGTAATGTGTCTGGTTGTTTCGGTAGGCTATCTGAGGTGTTATATTGTGAATTATAGAGACTGGAATGTCATTTACTGACAATGGTGTTGCGACTGGAAGTGACCACAATGTATCATTGTCCTTGACCTTGAATGTTAACCAATGAAACCCTACAGACATTGAAGTGGTTTCAAAACTTGAATTTGTACTTAGGAGGCCATCTCTACTGGATATCCACTCGTAACCTGTAATAGTGCCATCTTCATCTGACCCAGCTCCAGCCAGCGAAAAAGAATCTCCATAATCAATGGAATAAGATGACTGGTTAGTAATTGTTGCATTCGGGTATGCCTTGACTACAAACCAAGTAGATACCTTGGGTGACCAAGTAGTATAATTGTCACGGCCCTGGAAGGTGATAGTATGATTTCCAAGACTCAATGTATTGACATTAATTGTGAAATTGCCTGATGCACTCAGTACACCATCCTTGCTTGAATTCCAGTAATAATGGGTGATACTACCATCATTATCACTAACATTACCATAGAAAGAGGAGCTATAGTGTGTTAGATTATTTTTGTAAGCAACCTGTTGGGATAATGAACCGATTGATGCTGTCGGTATGTCATTAATGAATAAGGAATCAAAATCTGTAATTGACCACAAACCATCATTATCCTTGACCTTGAAGGATATTACATGATATCCTACTGACAAGTTGCCAGTTGTAACATTTAGATTAGTGGCAAAAACACCATCTCTACTAGAATGCCATTCGTACCCAACAAGTGACCCATCGGTATCGCTTGCCTCTCCTGTGAAATTGATTAGAACGTTCTCATCTGTAGAGGAGTGACTTATGGAATCAATGGATGATCTTGGGTGATGACGGACGTACAGTGAAACTGTAGCATTGTTAGACCAGAAACCATAATTATCTTTGGCTCCAAAAGTTATAGTATGATTGCCTGGTGAAAGTGTTGTCGCATTGATTAAGAAGGACGAATCATAATTGAAAGGCCCATCTATGGATGAAATCCAGATGATTTCTGTAATTGAATTCTCATAATCTGATGCTGTTGCAGAAAGGAAGGTAGTATCATACAGAGACACAAAAGAGTCTACTGGCCTGATTGAAGTGGATATTCTAAATTCGTCCACACTACCTTGGAAATTATCCAAAGCACAGGCCGACGAACCGGATGTTACTGCCCCTATGCAATTCTTGGCAGATATAGACCTACTCAAAACAAAATTACTAGGCAGATCGTATTCACCTACGAGTTGACGATTGATGTAAATCTTGGTGAAATCATCGGATTCACTATACTGTGCTGCAATATGATACCAAGTGCCTGGTGCCACAGTCATATTGGATGTGACTGTTTTCCATCCGAAAGAACCTGATTTAACCTTAAAGTAAACGTATTGTTCATCATCTATTCCAAGTTCTACGAAACCATCCTGTCCACCTGAAAAGATAACCATGTCATCTCCATCAGATACTGAAGAATCCAAATTAACCCAAGACTCAAACGTAACTTCGGTGAATACTGAAGAACCTCCAAGCATATCTGGAAGTAGAATGTAATCATCAACACCATCTAATTCAATGCCATCTCCAAACAAACCCGTTCCCCAAGCCGCACCATTCTTGAGCGTCCCATGATTCAAATTAGAACTTACATCATCAGCTCTTGTACCACTACCATCATCCATATGCCAATAACCTAGCGTATCTGCATCCGATGGTGGAAGTGTGATATTACCACTATATCCAAAGATTATAGATGGAACTGTAGCGATTATATCAACTACTGGTCTACCATTAACAACAATGTTAGTGGTATCTGTGGTCGACCAGAGGCTATCGTTATCCTTGACTTTGAGATAAATTGTATGATTCCCGGGACTTAAATTGTCCAAAGTAAAACCAGAAAGTGTACCTATCAGACCGTCAATTGATGAGGTCCATTCATAACCTGTGATAGTACCGTCTTCATCTGATCCAGCCCCTGAGAAAGTAACAACATCAGATTCATTGGTGAATGACGGAGAAACTGAGCTAATGGTTGCATTCGGATATGCTTTCACAATTAACCAAGTCTCGGTAGTTTGAGACCAAGAAGTGTAATTGTCTCTAACCTGAAGATATATGGTGTGATTGCCAACACTAAGACCGCTAAGCTCTGCAGTGAAGTTGCCTGATGTACTCAGTACACCATCCTTGCTTGAATTCCAGTAATAATGTGTGATTCTACCATCCTTATCTTCTCCTGAACCATTGATAGAGACAGTAGTAACAGTTTGATTGTTCTTGTAAACTGGATTAGAACCAAATGAATCTATAGATGCTTCAGGTATATCATTGATGAAGACGCTCGAGAACTGTGATAATGACCATAAGGTATCATTGTCTTTAACCTTGAAGTAAATACGATGATAACCAGTCGAAAGATTGGTTGTACTGAATGATGAACTACTACTCAGTAGACCATCCCTACTGGAGGTCCATTCATATCCTGTTATTGTGCCATCCTCATCAGAACCACTGCCACTGAAAGAGACACTAACTCCCTCATCAGTGGATCTCGGAGATACACTGGTTATTGTCGCATTCGGATATGCCTTGACTACAAGCCAAGTAGATACCTTGGGTGACCATGTAGTATAATTGTCACGGCCCTGGAAGGTGATAGTATGATTTCCAAGACTCAATGTATTGACATTAATTGTGAAATTGCCTGATGCACTCAGTACACCATCCTTGCTTGAATTCCAGTAATAATGGGTGATACTACCATCA
>CAZXZT010000098.1:0-4128 GCA_964645695.1 uncultured archaeon | reverse complement strand
GGCGGTAAATCAAGTGACCGAAAAAGGGCTTGGGCAATCAACATGTGTGGGCATAGGTGGTGATCCAGTGAACGGAACCAATTTTGTGGACTGCCTTGAAGCGTTCGAAAATGACGATGAGACGAAATCAATCATAATGATTGGAGAAATTGGTGGTAGCGCTGAGGAAACCGCCGCGCAGTATGCCAAAGAATATGTGTCAAAACCGATAGTCGGATTCATAGCTGGCAGGACGGCACCACCTGGTAAGAGAATGGGCCACGCAGGGGCGATTATATCGGGCGGAAAAGGAACTGCTAGAGAGAAAATGAAAGCTATGAAAAGAGCCGGGATACACGTTACTGAAAATCCATCAGAACTAGGGAAGACTCTGGAAGAAATCCTCTAGACGTGAAGATGTCTAATTAAATCATAAACTTTATATAGTAGTTTTTACGAGATTGGGCATGCATTGCCTTGGAAAAGTCTCGCATCTAGATTCGAAAAATCTAGCTATTGTGATCGCTAAAGACAAAGTGCACAAGAATACCAAAATTTTTGATTCTGAAAGCAAACACGTTGGACGAGTGGTCAATATATTTGGGCCTGTAAGCGAACCGTACCTTGCTATTGCTGCCAGAAAAGGAATCCGCATAACCAGACTTGTTGGAAGAGAGGTTTACAGAAAATGAGCATCAAATGCCCTGATTGCAAAAATGAGAACATCAAGGATGAAGGAGATGGAATAATGTCATGCAAAAACTGTGATCTGATATTTGATTCGGGACCACAATGGATAACCTATGATCCAGAAACAAGGACTGCAAAGACGCCTGAATTCAGGCCTGAGAAAAATCTAAGAAGAACTGTACTGAAATGGCAAGAAGGAACTCGAACTGGAAATCTGGCAAGTAAAAGTATACTTCTAGCCTCTGAAGAAATAGAGCGAATAGCAAATGAAATCAGGGTAACGGACTCAATTAAGGAATCTGCACTGGAGATATTTTCCAGCTCCTCCAAGGTTGGTATGGTCAGAGGTAGGAAGAGCGGTAAAGTTGTAGCCGCTGCAATCTACACTGCTTGCAGAATGGCAAACGTTCCGAGGACATTGGATGAGATTGCTGAAAGGACAAACATTAATCGAAACGAATTGAGCCGGTTGCACAAATTAATTACTAGAAAACTTAAATTGAAAATATATGCCGCAAACACCTCTAATTTCCTACCTCGCTTCTCTCACAAACTGTCTGTACCTGAAAATGTCGAAAAGGAAGCCGAGAAAATAATCAAGACCATAGAAAAAAGCAACTATAGACAAGGCATATCGCCTGCAGCTTTACTAGGGGCTGCCTTGTACATAGCCTGTAAAAACAACAAAGTTAGAAGAAGTCAATTGGAAATAGCGAAAACCGTCGGTACTTCAGAAGTAACGTTAAGAAATCGAGCCAAAGAAATCCTATCGATTATCAACCCTAAATAAAATAGAAATAACTCTCGGGAAGTTCCAATTCTATGGCAAACATCGGGTCTTCGTTCGGATCCGAGCTGTCATGATAGGCAACAACGACGCCTCCATCTGGTAAAATAGCCAAAGATGAAAAATCAAACCGAATGTCATTTCCTGCACCTGATGTTGCATCCAAATCCCCAAGTCCTATCATAGTTATGGAATCTGCCTCCATACTTTCTCTATAATCCCTTATATGAAATATCAAGTCAGCATCGCTTGCAGTACCGTTGTTCTCAGTCTGAACTCTGACCGAGATAACAGCAAGATCTAGGTTTCCATCTGCCTGAAAGTCCCATTCAAAAGTATTATCTGAAACTGATAGAGAGCCTGGCCACTTATGTGTATAATTTGTCCAGTTGTATCCACCATCATAGCTAATCTGATGAGTCAAATTAAAGGTCCCATCACATCCTTTAGCCCCGGGATCTGGCTCATTACAAGATACACTGTGTAGGGCACCTGAACTGTCTATGACCAAATTGCGGGAAGGCAATAAGTTTCCTCCTGGAAGTATGTGCTTATGCCACTCTAAGTTAGTATCTAAGAACAGGTTGCTACCATCACTGTACCAACGTGGAAACAATAGACCTCCTGTTGGAATTGGGGAGGCCCGCATCTCCCTGTGTGGTTGCATGTAATCCCATTCAGGACCCAAATCCTCAAAAAATAAATCAAACTCTATATCAGCTGGTCCGCCAGAATTGCTATCTGGAATCTGTATAGGCCTATAATTCAGACCATCTACACTAATCTGGTAACCTTGCTCATTGTAGCTCCAGAAATTTGAGACTACCATACTAGCCCATGGACAATTAGATGAGCATTTGTTGGTAACATACTCAGCAGGAGGATTAATTGGACCTACAACTGGTACTTGCCAAGAACGATCATAGAACGGTTCTTTGTCAGCAGAATTCCAGCACCATTCCCATTCAATCTCAGTAGAGCTTGTCTTCTTGCCCAAAATCGCATAAAATTGGTCAACTCCATCTACGCTAGGATATGGAAACCAAGTCATCGCTATAATGTCTCCATTAGGGGCCTGAATAATTGAACCCTCACCCAGTCCAGGGGCAATCGTAGGGTCAAACTGGCCTTCCTCACATCCCAAATCTGTATTGACTGCCGGAGGTACCCATTCACTCCAAGTCAAGCCTCTATCCGTACTATACCATGGCCATTCTCCACCTAGGTTATAGATTATACCGTCTTGATCTGTGGCCAAATAGTGCTCACAACAATTACCTCCATAATTATGTTCACTACTTCCCCCTATATCCTCAGTTCCATATACTGCCCACAAACGTTCTGTAGCGATATCCATCGAAGCGGGATCAACAACGGAAAAATTACGGATTGGCTCTAATGAATACGGGAATTGAGATAATTCTTCTTCTGATACGACTAACCGAGTCACTTCCAAATCTGATTCTTCTATAACCGTACGTTTATCCTCCGGATCCAAACAGCCCATAAAGGAAAGGCTCAGAAGCATAATCACTAAGCTAACACTTGCCTTCATCACAGTCTAATATTTGGACTGCCTAAAATAGTTTGTTGGCCTTGCTAACCTGTATAAATCGGCCCTTCTAGTGTCAGACAATGCCTCCTGTTGATGCAGATGCAACTAAAGAACGTGCTTGTACTATACCTGGTGACAAAGGACTCTTTCCAACAGCTAGAACTGACTTTTGGTGGATGCAACCTCTGACTGTATTCATGGGTCTGGGCACCGCAATTCTTTACATGACTTGGGCAGCCTTTCAAGGCACCAATTATTACTATGATGTAGGAGGAGCAAGTTATCTATCTCCACTATACTCTCCAGAATTATTTGGTGAAACAGAACACGCATGGTTCGGTGTGAAACCGACCTTCTGGCCAGAAGAAATACTTGGATTTGCGGTACCTTGGTCACCAGCATTCCTGATTCTGTGGGCACCGGCAGGATTCAGAGTTACCTGTTATTATTATCGAGGAAGTTACTACAAGGCATTCTGGGCTGATCCGCCAGCCTGTGCAGTAGGTGAACCAAGAAACAGTTACTGGGGTGAGAATTCCATGCCCTTGATATTACAGAATCTTCATAGATACATGTTATACTTTGCAATAATATTCATTTTCATCCTAAGCTATGATGCCTGGCTAGCAATGTGGTTTGATGGTAGGCCTTTCGAAGGTGATTTCGGTATTGGAGTAGGTACAATCGTATTGACACTGAATGCCATACTACTTGGAGGATATACATTCGGTTGCCATTCCCTAAGGCATCTGATAGGAGGGTACGCTGACAGGATAGTCAAGAAACCTAAAGTCCAACAGAAAGCATTTGACTGTGTTAGTTGCTTGAACAAGCAACACATGAAATGGGCCTGGTTCTCTCTTTTCTGGGTCTGTTTTACAGATTTCTATGTCCGTTTATGCGCCAACGGAATTATCGATGATTGGAGGATCATTTAATGGAAGACTTTGAAACAATAGAATGTGATGTACTGGTCGTTGGTGCAGGCGGAGCCGGATTAAGAGCTGCAATTGCAGCATCTGAATATGGTGCCAAGGTTGCATTGGTCTCCAAATCCTTGCTTGGAAAGGCCCATACTGTCATGGCTGAGGGGGGAGTCGCAGCAGCCCTAGGTAAT
>CAZXZT010000097.1:0-4130 GCA_964645695.1 uncultured archaeon | reverse complement strand
CATGGAATTTCTCATAAATGGGGCCAAGAATGGAGAGACCTGCTGTTATATCTCAGTGACTGAACCATCCTCGAAAATGTTGTCTAACTTACAGACCTATGGTTTCTTCGACGACAGCTTGGTAAAAGAAGGGCGATTGAATATTTTTGACCTGACCGTTATCAACGATCGCCTAGGTGTTGAAAGACTGGATGGAACCTACACTGCCAAGGATATGGAAGCGCTCTTGGGGGCCTTCGAGGATATTGTTGATGAACTAGGTGTAACCAGATTGGTCGTTGATTCTATAACTGCCGTTTGCTATCAGCTTCCTGACAAAGGAAGTATACGAAACTTTATCTTCCGATTAAGTCAGTTTTTGAGTACGTTTGGTTGCACTACGATGCTTATCTCGGAGACTGTAGTGGATTCGAACGTCCAGACCTATTCGATTTTCGGTGTTGAAGAGGCTGTGGCTGATGGTGTTGTCCTTATGGGCAATATCGTAAGACAGGGAGATCTTCTCCGAAGTTTGCAGGTCGTGAAGATGCGTGGTGCTAAGCATTCACGTGCCAGACATTTAATTGAACTGACTCCGGTTGGCTTAGCTGTAGTTCCACTCCTCAAGTGGGGACAAGATGGGGGGCAGGCATTCACATGAGCATTGCTGATGTGGCAAAATCAGTCATAAAGAGTATTAATGACGGGGATGCGCTAGCCACGGTTAGTCTTCCAGCCTCGAACTTCCACGAAGGGACTGTCAAATTAGCTACTGTTCTTCTGGGAAAGAAACTGGGCGGGATCTATATCACCACTTCCAGACCATCTGCCCACATTGTAAACGAATTGGAAGCGGCAAAGGCCAATATGTCCGATATTTATTTTGTCGATCTGGTCTCCATGACCGTTGGCGGTAGTATCGATGATGCAAGGACACTGTATATTGAATCCCCGACAATGCTGGAATCGATTCTTTTGAACATCTCACTTCTGGAGAGGAGATTGAAATCCAAGAGGAGGTTTGTACTGTTTGACTCTATAAACGGTCTTAACATCTATTCCGAACCCAAGGTTTTGAGGGAATTCATCAACGTTCTGGGAAATTCCATGCGCATCAAGGAAATTTACAGCATGCTAATGACTGTAGAAGAACAGACTGATGATGAACTGGCTGCTGCGTTAGAGTTATTATCTGACACAATGATAGGTGTTAACTAATGGCTGAGATTGTATCAACTGGAATCGAAAGACTTGATGAGGCCCTGATTGATGAGAAAGGAATCGCTGTAGGAAGTTCCGTATTGATAGAAGGTACTTCCGGTTCTGGAAAAGAACTACTATCGAAACAGTTCGCTTCAGCAGGTGTTGGTTCCGAGAACGTGGTATACTTTTCAACAGATGAGACCTCGGACGAACTGATTGAAACATTTGAACAATATCGTTGGGCCACTGATCTTCGTATAGTGAACGTAGGGACCCAGTACTTCGAGAAAGTGCTTTCTCGTGAGTTGCAGGCTTCACGTTTCAAGCAGGAGGGGCTTTCTGTCTCAGAATTGCGGAATCTGGGTTCGTATGGTTCTACTGCCGATCAGATTAATTTTGTTGCTGACATGACTTATGAAGTCTCGAAGCTGAGAGCGCCGTTCAGAGTCGTTATAGATTCTCTGGATTTCTTCTTCCAGTACTACAACCCTATCGAGGTTCTTTCCGCTATGAGAACTATTAAGGAATATGCGCAAGCAAATGGGGGAACCGTGATGTACACTGTTTCGGAAGGAGCTCACGATGCTAGAATCCAGAGCCAGATTGAAGCAATTTCTGATGTTGTTATTCAACTTGAAGTAGGGCGAATGGCTGCTGAGTTTGAAAACCGATTAATTATCAAGAAAATACGAAATCATCCCGAAAAAGCGGCGGTAATGATCTATGCCGTAACTGAACATGGTATTACTCCAGAGATGATTACCCGTGTTGCCTGAGACGTACTGAAGTTCGAAATGGATATCTCGGCCTTAATCGCTTTACTGGTATTCATAGTGCCGATGTGCTTTACTCCAGGGCCAAACAATGTGCTCTGTGCGGCTCATGGATCTCGTCACGGAGTGAGGAAAACAATTCCTCTGATTGGAGGCATGGCTGTCGGATGGTCGGTGCTTGGATTAGGAATTGGTGCCGGCGCCGTTTTCATTGAGCAAAATGAATCCATCATTCAAGTTCTCTCCTACCTAGGGGCTACGTACATCGCTTATTTGGGTTACAAAATTGCTATGGCTTCTCCAATCGAGGAGGAGGGAGATGCCGAAGATGTGCTAGGGCCCCGGACAGGATTTGTTCTTCAGGTCGTGAATGGAAAAGCCTGGATTCATTTCGTAGTATTGATGACCACCTTTGGAACCACATTTGGGACTGGGTTTGATGGGAAGATTGCTCTCGTGGTACTGAATCTCTCGTTTGGATTTCCTGCTGTGTTAAGCTGGGCTGCATTCGGAACTTTGCTTAGGCGAATCTTCAGTGGCGAAGACTCTGGGATTTGGTTGAATCGGGGGTTGGGGCTGTTGCTTTTACTTGTCGCTGTGTGGATTGCTTTGCCTCACGAATGAGGCACGCTTTAGTACTAGAATACAATTTGAGGAGTATGAGAAGAGGTGCACTCACGTTTGTATGCGCTGTTTTCGCACTATTATTAGCTACAAGTTCGGCGGTCGCTGAAGATGAACCTACCGAGGATGAAAGCAACGTGATTATTGATGTCGTGTTGCCTGTTGCGCTAGCTATTATCATGTTTTCACTTGGTATTGGATTAACGATAGAGGATTTTACATTGGTTGCTAAGGAACCGAAAGCATTTGGTATAGGTGTGGCAAATCAAATGATTGTTTTGCCGATTGTAGGATTTATTATCGCAACAGGATTCGGATTATCTGGTGAATTGGCCGTGGGATTGATGATTTTGGCCTGTTGCCCTGGTGGAGTTACTTCTAACATTCTGACGAAACTAGCCAACGGAGACACTGCGCTTTCCGTTTCATATACTGCTGTGGTAAGTGTTATCACAGTAATCACTTTGCCTCTGGTCGTTGGTTTCTCAATGGATCATTTCATGGGTGAAGCGGTGCCTGACATTGATATTGTGGGTCTTGGAATCACTCTGTTTTTACTGACGACAATTCCCGTTGGTCTTGGAATGGCGGTTCGGCACTTCTCATCAGAAACTGCCGACATGATGAACAAAGGCGTCAGTATGGTAGCTACGGGGTTGTTCGTGATTATTGTCCTCGCTGCTATTGCAACTGAATGGGATACTTTGATGGATAACATCGGAAAACTTGGCCCTGCAGTCATATTACTGAATGTCCTAATGCTTACCATCGGATACAAGAGCGCAGAATTTCTCGATCTTGACGCCGACAGGGCTATCACGGTTTCTATAGAGAGTGGAATTCAGAACGCTACTGTAGGAATAACGGTGGGGGGTTTGATTCTAGCCACCCCAGATGGAGGGATTTCGACGCTTAGCCTGCCTTCCGGTGTGTACGGAGTGTTGATGTATCCGGTGATTGCTCCGTTCATCTACTGGCGAACAATGTACTTGGAAGACTATAACTTAAATAATTCACAGTCGTGACTGCAGTATGAGTGAATCCGAGAAAATAGGGTCTATTTCATTCCTGCTCCGATTTGTTTTGGGTTTCACTTGGTTGACTTTCTGGTCAACACTATGTATGGCGCTGATGGTCTTGGCGCTCCCCTTCCGTACTCTGAGAATCAGGATCGGTAATTTTTGTGGCAAGATGATCGGTCCTTTTATCACCCGAATCGTGGGAACTAAACTTATCAATCCTGATGGTCAGAAATTGAAGAACTCGGGGCCTGCAATATATGTCACCAACCATACTTCTGCCCTGGATCTTTTCATCTCTATGGCAATCTGTCCCTATGGTGGCTGTGGCGTCGGAAAAAAAGAAGTAGCAAGAATTCCTTTCTTTGGGTGGGCCTATTGGTTGTCAGGACACTTGCTGATTGACCGTGGAAATCGTGAAAGAGCTGTGGCCTCAATGAATAAGTTGTCAAAATTCGTTAACGGCAAGAAATTGAGCATTTGGATCTGGCCAGAAGGCACAAGAAGCATGGATGGGAAATTAATTCCATTC
>CAZXZT010000096.1:0-4144 GCA_964645695.1 uncultured archaeon | reverse complement strand
GTGTTGGCCCTTGTAAGGCTACAGTAAAGATTACGACATTAGAAGACAGTCGTAGTTCAAAACGCGAAATAATCATAGATCGTGCACGATCACTTTTAATTAATTTAATTAAAGATTCGAGAGGCGCAGGTTCTACAATCACAGATACAGTTAGACAGGTGCTTCAAACCGAGGAGATAGTTCGGTTCAAAGGTAAGTTGCCCGCAGGTCCGAATGTAGATACTAGTGATGCAGTGATTGTTGTTGAAGGCCGTGGTGACGTTCTCAACCTATTGAGACACGGAATAAAGAATGCCGTAGCAGTAGAGGGCACTAATATACCTAAGGAAGTTGTAGCTCTCAGTAAAGAAAGGACAGTAACAGCCTTTGTTGACGGTGACCGTGGTGGAGAAATGATTCTTCAGGAACTTCTCCAAGTGGCAGAACTTGATTTTATTTCCCGCGCTCCAGATAATACAGAAGTCGAACATCTGACCCACAAGCAGATTATGAAATCTTTGAGAGACAAGGTCTCGGCCGAGCTATTCATGGAACAGAACAAGTGGGCCAGACCCTCTTCTTCAAAAACCAAAGCCAAACCATCAGCCAAAAAGACCCGTAGAGGGACCACGAGCAAATCTTCGAAAGAGGAAAAAGCAGAACCTAAGCAAGATGAATCGGCCAAGGAAGTTCCAGCCGAGGCGACAGTGGCCAGTCCTATGTTCATCGAACAGCTTGACCAGCTTCAAGGTACAAAAAATGCGAGATTGCTGACGGATGATGAGGTTGCGGACGAGGTTTCGATTAGCGGTCTTCAAGAAGTACTGGAAACTCGCAAAAACAACGGTGTTAACACTTTGATTATGGACGGAATTATAACACAGCGCCTGATCGATTTGGTTCCTAAGGCAGGAATAAAAACCATTGTGGCTGAGAAGAAAGGACCTTTACCCAGAGACCCTGTTGGAATAACCATGTTCACCAGACAAGATTTGACATAGGTACAACCAGAACAGGCCAAAAAAACTTGGCAAAATGGTTATATCCCGCTCCAGCAGTGAGCTTTCGTTATGGCTGACGAAGTTAGTATTGATGAAGAGGGTTTACGACGTTCTGCACGAAGCCAGATAATTGTCGACACCATCGAACGTAGCTTGGAAAAGATGATGTTTGTTGAGTCTAATTTAGGCAAAGAAATGGAACCTCAGGATCTTTTCCAAGTGAAAAGAGAAGCAGTAGCGGCGGTCGCTGAATTGAAGTATGCCGTTTCTATATTAACCGGGAAGTTAGAGATTTAATGGCTTCACGGTTAGTGCTCGCACTGGATGAGACAGATTCTGTCAGGGCCCTTAGGATTGCTGAGGACGTTGCGCCCTTCGTCGCTGCGATTAAGATAAATTATCCATTGGTCTTATCCTCAGGTCTGGAAATAGTCACGGATATTTCAAAATCGGTTAAAGTAATCTGTGACTTTAAAGTGGCCGATATTCCAAATACAAATCGTCTTATTGCTGAATCCGTCTTCGAAGCCGGATCATATTTAATTATTGCTGTTGCTTTTCCAGTCGTTGAATCTCTCTAAGACATAAGGGAGGTTGATAGTTCTAGGGATTTGTTCGTAGTGGTTACGATGTCTCATCCCCGTGGCGGAGATTTCTTCGATGTTGAAGCTTTTTGTACATTAGCTCTCGAAGCCGGAGCTACAGGAGTTATTGCTCCTGCAACCAGACCGGAGGATATCTCCCGGATCCGGGACTTGGTCGGCAATTTGAAGATAATGTCACCAGGAGTAGGGGCCCAGGGTGGAAATTCCAGAAAGGCCCTTAGGGCTGGAGCAGATTTTATCATAGTTGGCAGAGGAATCTACCTTTCAGACGATCCAGCTCAGGCCGCCGAAAGATATAGCCACGATTTAGATATAGATGATTGAGCTGAATGCCTTTTTCAAGTCTTTTGGACCAAAGAAGGTCCTACGGGGCCTGAACCTAGAAGTAGGAACAGGCGAAATAGTCACTCTGGTCGGAAACAATGGGAGTGGAAAAACAACATTGTTGCGTTGTCTGAATACCCTGTACAATCCAGACAGTTACGATTTAGCAGAGATAGATGGCTATGACCTTAGCAGTTCTCCAGAGGAAATACGTTCACGTATAGGCTATCTTCCCCATAACCCACCATTTTACCCTGAATTGAGCGGTTTCGAGAATCTGCGTTTCTGGCTAGAGCTAAATTCGATGAGTGATGCCGAGCCCAAAGCTAGAGAGTTCTTGGCCAAGGTGGGTCTAATATCCTTTGCAGATGACCTGTCCGGCAATTATTCTCGGGGCATGATCCAGAGACTTGGTTTCGCGATGACAATTTCCCACGCTCCAACCACATTACTATTGGATGAACCGTTCACAGGCCTGGATTCCGATGGAATTGACATGATTGGAAATTTGGTAACTAGTCTTAGGGATGAAAATTGTAGCATACTTCTGGTTTCGCATGCAAGCCCGTCTTATTCGGACCGAACCGTCGAACTTGAAAGAGGAGGCATCCTATGAAGCCGATACAAGTTCTTGTCAAAAAGGAGTTGAAGGTGGAATTCAGATCCCTTCAGGGGCTGGTGGCATCAGCCATGTTGTCATTTATGATTCTGATGTCTCTCCGATTCTCGCTGACTGACAGTACAATGTTGCAGAATTCTGGTGTCTTGTGGGCTTCTATCCTATTAACCGGCTTGGGTCTTGTTACGCATATTTCTACCCGAGAATCCGATAGAGGGACCATGGACCTCTTGAAACTGGCCCCCATTACTCGCTATCAGCTGTTTTTGGGCCGAATGCTTGGTTCACTGTTTCTACTTTGGATTCTCAGTACGATTATTCTTGTCATGTACTTGATTCTATTTGGCAATCCCTTTGCAGGAGACTTGGCTTTAGCCTATCTGGTAGTTTTGATTGGTTGCACCGGCCTCTCGGCAGTAGGAACCTTGGCAGCTGGCTCAGCCACTCCTCTGCACGGCGGGTGGATGATAACCTCTCTTTTTGCAATTCCAATTCTTCTTTTCACAGTTATCGAGGTCGCAGTCAGATGCACAGATTCATTGATTACAGGCTCTTCGGATTTCGAATTAGCATTTGTGCTTCTGATTATGTACAATGCTGTGTTCATTACGGGGGGAGCATGGCTAAGCGAGCTTTCAGACTAGTTCTTTCAGAACCAAGGATGCAGAATTGATACAATATCTCAATCCAGTTGGTTGAGGCCCATCATCAAATAAATGTCCTAAGTGTGAATCGCAATTCGAGCAAACCACTTCAACACGCCTCATTCCATAAGCAACATCTTCCTTTTCACCGATTATTTCTTCAGTTGCAGGTTTGAAAAAACTAGGCCATCCAGTTCCAGAATCAAATTTATGTTCAGAATCAAATAGTATCTCGTCACAGCAAACACAATGATATTTCCCGTCATCATGACAATTCCAATATTCGTTGTTAAATGGAGGTTCAGTAGCACTACATCTGCATACTTGGTATTGTTCTGGAGTTAATTTCTCTTTCCACTCGTCTTCACTCATTTTTCTTTTTCATAAAGTAATTCGCCATACCTATACCGAACCCGAAGCCAAATGCAGTCCCTACTGCGCCGATTAAGTCAACTGGACCGAATGGTTCTGCAAGATACATGAAGAAAAACCAAAGGAAAAAAACAAACATTCCCATTCCGAAACTATTCTTTTGGTCTTGATTCATATTATTCCTGCTGATTTTCCGCCTTTTTCAAATGCATTGAGTGCAATATCTAGATCTTCTTTTTCCAATCCAGCACTTATCATGACTCTAATTCGAGCTTTATCCCGGGCAACCATAGGAAATACTATTGGCAATGCGAATATGTCTTGATTCAGAAGTTCCGAACTCAATGCTTTAGCACTATGAGATTCTCCACACATTACAGGTATTATTGGTGTCTCAGAAGCACCAGTATCAAATCCAAGCGATTGAATCTCTTTTCTGAAATATTCTGTGTTGCTCCAAAGTTTTTCCACGTGCTGAGGTTCAGTTTCAAGAATTTCTATGGATGCATTACATGCCGCAATTGTAGCAGGTGGCGCAGAACCGGACAATAGCATTGTTCTTGATTTGTTGAATGCATAATCCACCATGTGCTTTTCACC
>CAZXZT010000095.1:0-4181 GCA_964645695.1 uncultured archaeon | reverse complement strand
ATATTCAGAAGATTTATCAAAAATAAACTCGTCTGGTGAACACCTTCTAACTTTGATAAATGATATACTCGATCTTTCAAAGATAGAAGCAGGAAAAATGGACCTGCACATAGAAGAATTTGAATTTGCTAATCTTTTAAAACAGATTGAAGCAACAGCAAAACCACTAGTGGAGAAAAACAAGAATAAATTTGTAATAAAGTGCAAAATTAAAAAACTCAAATTACAAAATGACCAAACTAAGTTAAGACAAATATTATTCAACATGCTCAGTAATGCGGCTAAATTTACGAAGAAAGGCATTATTACGCTTCAAATAAAGCCTGAAAAGAAGAATAAACTCCAATTCAGTGTTATAGACACAGGAATAGGAATGAATCAAGATCAAATAGGTAAAGTATTCGAAGAATTTACACAAGCTGAAGCTTCTACATCTAAAGAATATGGAGGTACTGGACTTGGCCTTCCAATAAGTAAAAAAATGACGGAAATGATGGGTGGAGAAATAAATGTAGAAAGCAAAGAGGGAAAGGGAACAACCTTTTCAATAATAATCCCCATTAGTATTGAGGATAACGATTAATGAGTGCATTGGAAGAAAGCATAAATCGGTTAACTTGCAAATTCAATGATGAAAACTTAGAAAAACAATATAAGGAATTAAAATGGGAAAAAAACAATAACTATATCTGGAACCTAATGTTATTAGGACATCTAATATTTTTATTAGTAATTCTTGATGATCTCAAACAATTAGGTGTTCAACCAATTTATATTTTCATACAAATTATCTGTTCAATTGCTGTTTACATATTGATTTTCTCTGAGGAAAATAGGAAAAAATATTATGAGGCTTATTTCACTTTAACAATTCCAATATTAATGATAAACGGAGCTTACCATTATCACATGGATGAAGAGGCACTCTTTGGCCCAGGGGTTGCCGTTCTTCCACTATTAACTCTCCTGTATTTTACAATATACCCTGTTGATTTTCTGAACAGTTTTTTCATAGTGATAACCTCAGTGCTAGCCTTTTTGATATATCTCTTAGAAGGGGGGATTCTATCTGGTGAACAAATTCCATATCTCTTAGTCATACCATTTATTTATGGCGTTTTTGTAAAAAGATCAAATGAATTTAAAAGTAGAATTGACTATATGAAAACAGAAGAGCTAAAAGTTTTGAGGGTGCAAGCTCAGAACGCGAGCAAAGCAAAATCCGATTTTCTTGCCAATATGAGTCATGAATTAAGAACTCCACTAAATGCAATAATTGGCTACAGTGAAATGTTAATGGAAGAAGCAGAAGATGATGGACTAGATACATATTCGGAAGACTTAAACAAGATTAATTCATCAGGTGAACATCTTCTAACTTTGATAAATGACATATTAGATCTTTCAAAAATAGAAGCGGGGAAAATGGAATTACATTTAGAAAATTTTGAATTTGAAAAACATCTAAGACAAATAGAAGCTACTGCCAAACCGCTTGTTGAAAAGAATGGTAATAAATTTGTAATAGAGAAACCAGACACTATCGAAGATCTTACAAATGATCAGACAAAACTCAGACAAATATTATTCAATATGCTCAGCAATGCCGCTAAATTCACAAAAAAAGGTACAGTTACACTCGCAATATCTAAAGATAAGAGTGATATCAAATTTGCTGTCAGAGATACTGGAATAGGAATGAATGAAGAGCAATTAGGTAAAGTATTCGAAGAATTCACACAGGCAGATACATCTACCTCAAAGGATTATGGAGGTACTGGTCTTGGTCTTCCAATAAGTAAAAAAATGACGGAAATGATGGGTGGAAAGATGGATGTAGACAGTAAAGAAGGAGAAGGAACAACCTTTTCAATAACAATACCCATAGTAGTACAAGAGGAAAAAGAATGACGAAGATTCTACTTGTTGAAGATAATGAAATGAACAAGGATATGTTGAGTAGAAGATTAATGAAGAAAGGATATGATATTGTCTTTGCTATGGATGGGCAAGAGGCAATAGATATGGCCAGAAATGAAATGCCTGATGTAATCCTAATGGACATGGGTCTTCCCGTAAAAGATGGCTTACAAGCTACTAAAGAGATTAAAGAAAATCCAGATACTGCAAACATACCAGTGATTGCCTTAACTGCAAACGCAATGGCTGAACATAGACAAGAAGCACTAGATGGTGGGTGTGACGAATACGAAACAAAACCGGTGCGTCTACCTTCACTACTTGAAAAGATTGAACAATTTTCCTAATCAGGAATAATTACAACCTTACCAAACATAGTCCCCTCCTCCAATATTTGATGGCCTTTTGCTCCATCTGAAAGTGACACCTCACAATCTATGACCGGGGTAATTGCACCTGAACTTAATAATTTCAATAATTCAGCAAAATCAGAATGGGAACCCATGGTAGATCCAAGGATAGATAATTGTTTCGAGAAAATATAGCGGATATCGGTTTCGGCAATTGGACCTTTTGTATTACCTACTGTAACTATTCTTCCACCTATTCCTGCTAATTGGATAGAACGAGACCATGTTGGTTTGCCAACATTATCAACTACAATATCATAGCCTTTCCTTCCAATAACTGGAAATAATTCTTTGTGCCAATCTGGATTAGCCTTATAATCTACAACAAAGGAGGCACCGAGGTCTTCTGCCTTAGTTTTCTTTTCTGCTCCACCAGCAACAACGTGGACATTAGCCTCAAAGTATCTAGCAATCTGGATAGATAGTGAATTAACACCGCCGCCAGATCCTATTACCAGAACATTATCACCTTTCTCTATGTTAGCACGATTTACAAGCATTCTATAAGCCGTTAAACCTGCAAGAAGTGATGCCGCTGACTGACTAGCAGTCAGGCCATCGGGACGCTTGTGAACGTTCTCTACAGGTACACAAACATATTCAGCACATCCTCCACTAACATGTTCACCAAGAATTCGGTATCCTGGACTCATGCTATCCAATCCTTTCTCAGTCCAAGAATCTTGTTTTGTCGAAATACCGGGATCTACTACGACTCTATCTTCTTCCTTCCAGGGACCATTACCTTCTACAACTATACCGGAAACATCACTACCTCCAATATGAGGCATTTCAAGAGTAAGACCTGGCCAACCTTTCCGAATCCATATATCTAGATGATTCAAAGCACAAGCTTCTACTTTGATCAGAACATGACCTTCTTTATTTTGCAGATCTGGCAAATCTCCATATTGTAATACATCTCTTTCGCCGTGCTCTTCGAAGTATAATGCCCTCATACTGTGACTATAGACCAGATGGTATATATTCTAAAGCTTCTAATCTAGACTGAGCTTTGACAAGTATCTTGTTTGATTCCTCAATTATGAATTTTAGGCGTTCATCACTAGGTTTGTCAATAACTCCATCACGATAAAGCAAATTATCAATTCTATTGGCTGAGAGAATCTCTACAACCCACTTATCTTCATTTCCTGCAATTAGAGATGAATACTTCCAACCTTGACTGTGAACTATTCCTCTAAACTTTTGAGCTAATTCCATAGTTCTACAGGCTAAGTGGAAAATAGGTGACTGGCCTTGAAGGATAACAATAGAATTTGAGGGAATCTCTAAATTGTCAAGAGCTTCCTTAACTTCTTCAAATTCAACAGGCCTGTGCCAACTCTTCCTTAATTCAACTGAGTCTTTTCTTCCGATATCTGGTAAAACAATTAGTTGTAATCTTCCTGCACAACTAGAAGTGGTGAAAATATCAGGATGGGAATTGAAAGCATTAAGAACTTCAATTACCCCTTCATCAACTAAATCTTCAGATAGAGCATCTTCCAGCTTCTTCATTGCATTTGCTTTGTATTGATTAAATTCCATTATTGATTTTTTAAATCTTTTTTAAGAGAATTATATACAGTCTCCACGTAAGGCATTTACTCACCAACCATACTAACCATTACCTTTCTGCTATGAGTATGGTCTCTATGCTCCCACACATAAATTCCTTGCCATGTTCCTAAAGAAAGTTTACAGTTAACAACAGGAATAGTTTCAGATGTACTTGTCAAAGCTGAACGAATATGTGCTGGCATATCATCCTTGCCTTCCATATTATGAACATAAGGAAAGTCTTCAGGAGCTAAATTCGAAAATATAGTCTCAAAATCTTGCCTTACA
>CAZXZT010000094.1:0-4224 GCA_964645695.1 uncultured archaeon | reverse complement strand
AGTTCCTGTTTTTTCAATATAGCTTGCCATTCTTCATCAATATTGCCCAGGATGTACAAGGTTCCTCCCCCTGTCAATATGCTTCCAATTATAACAATGAAGAATCCTATTCCGGGCTTCCATTCGACAGAAGTCAGTCTGGCGCTGATAAGGTCACTGTCCCCTTTTACGGGTGCAGGAATATATTCCTCACATGTACCCTGGTTGTAAAAATTGAATTCATTAGGAGGTTGCCCATCCACAATACATCCCAGTTTGGGATTCACACCTTCTTGATCAGTATTGATAAGTCTTTCATCTTCAATCAGAGCATCCGGCCAGGTTGTATAAAACAGAAATCCAGTCAAAATACCAAGGAGAAGCACTAGAATCGCAACATATTTGAGATTGCTTAGCGAACTTCTCAAACCCTTACTATGAAGTTTTTTTGCTGAACTATTGGCCACGTAGGCAACGGTCAAAGCAACTATGGCCGTCCCGTAGGCCAGAAGTTTGATGTTTCCTGTCGCTTCATCTTGATTTGTGCAGTCCAGACATTCTGTACTGCCGTATGCAAAACTATCCGTTGTTAAAGTCGCACCATTGTATCCTTCGTAGTAGTTCAGGTAGTAGTTGAATTCAAATTTATAATCATCGGATTCAGATACTTCGGTAGTAATAGTGCCATTACTGTCAGTGACATCAGTGTAAGTAATATCCTGCTTTACTCCATCGACTACGAACCATCTTCCGTAATCACCATCACTGTGGACGGAAATAAGGACGCATAGAAAAGTAACAACTGCGACTGCTTGTATCTGCTGAAGCTGCTCTTTCATGGGGACCACTTTTTGCTCCAGCTCCTATTTAAAGTTTGCTTATTCGTGTCTTACACACTTTGATATTTGACAATTTTTTCGTTTCAGTTAACATTTTAACGCCTCGATTCCGTTAACACTCATGAAGATATGTACAGTTTGCCAGTATGAGGAAGAACTGGATAGTGAAACAAGCTGTGCGATTTGTGGTTCCGATCTGGAATCTTCAGTCACAACTCAGCCTCTAGCAGAGCCCGAACCAGTAGCTGAGGAACCTGAAGCTACTGATGAGGAAGTTAAAGAACCTGAAAGCGAGCCGGTTGATGAACCTTCTAAATCTGATGAAGAAAAGTTGCTTGAAGAAACTCTTGCCGCATCCGAAGTTGAAGGTTCGGAGGAAGCTGAAGAATCATCAGGTGCAAAATCTACTTTTGCTTCCTTCAGGAATCAAATATCAAATTTCGGTTCTAATTTCCGTACACTGGGTTCTAAGTTGGATTCTTTATTTTTGACAAAGGGTGAGGTGAATTACATCGGACCTCTGGCAATGTTATCTGCATCAATCCTTCTTTTCTGTGCAGTACTGGGCTTAGCAGTTTCAACGGTGCCTGGTGTTACTGAAGAATCAGGTGATGGTTTTACACCTACTACACCATACACTAAAAATGAAATTTATATTGGGAGGGGAACTGCAGAATCATTCAGTGGAGAACCGTTTAACTGTGAGATATGGGATGCCAATAAGTACTATGATTTTGCTGAACTCAGTGATAAGGGATATCACATAGCAGTAACGGATTCTAATCGTAACGGCACTGTAGAAGACAATGAAAGATATGGTTGTCCTGTCAACATGGGATATGTCAGTGGCTTTACGTTCTTAGTTCTAAATCTGGTTCTCCTAGTCTCAGCCGTTTATATTTACGGTAAAGTGTCTAATACTTCCATTGTAAATCCAATACTTGTTTTTGGTTTCTCCGAGTTTCTACTTTTCTTTGTATATGGTGCAATTGGTAATAAACTAATTTTTGCCTTACCTCTTACAGTTGGCCTCGTTTGTACTATTGGTTTGATTGTCTCGACAGGTGTGTTGTTGATAAGAACCTCACTGAGCCGTCCTTTGGATGATCCACCATCAGCTACATTTTATATTTTTATAGTTGCGGCAGCCTTGCTTTTATCTTCAGTATTTTACAATTATTCTCTTGGTCCATACTCAATTTGTGTAGATGAGTATAGTAAGCCGGAACTTTTGGATTTGAATCTAAATGTAGATGAGGAACTTCAGACTGAATGTCAGAAAAAAGGGTATAAAAGTTTGTCTGCGGTACCTCTGGATTTGGGTAGTGGAGACAATATGATTTTATTGATGGCTGCCACTTTCTTATTTGGAGGAGTTGGTAATTGGCTGATTTCCAATACAAAGATTAACGACGTTGTCGAAGCTAAGTATTTTTCAATGATAATATCCGGTTTGTTACTTCAGTTCCTTATTTTGGCTTACAATGTGGTCACTAGTGAAGACGGAGGTCTGGGAATGGACGAGAATGATACTACTCTCACAGCAATGGCTATAGGTATCACTACAGTAGGTATGGTTTCTTTCTACAGAAAAAGGAGTGGAGAGCCAGGTTCAATGGGTGTGGCTTACTTTGTCATCTTTGCGGCCGGTATATTTGCACTGTTTGCAACTTTCCTTGCACCCGTGGTAATCGGAGGAAATGATGTGGAGTGGCCGGAAGACAGGGACGGCCAATTTAATCTAGTGTTGGCCGCTTCAGTCACAGCGGTTGGTTTCTGGTTAAGTTATAGATTCGGTTCACAGAAGCTGAGGCAGATGTCAGCTGCAAGTGATTTAGCCATGCCTAATCGGGATGATCCCTTTGCACCCACCATTCCAGGACAACAGAAGGCAATGCCTGAATGGAATGTGGATTCTGCAATGGAATTCTTGATGGAGGAGTACGGTGACGAGTTCCAGATAGAATTGAAGCATAGTACAGAGCACACTCCTGATTTAGAATTGGTCGAGAAGACGATGATGGATAATGTGGACCAGTCGGTTGAAATCAGGCAGGCAATAGAGGTTGATTACGAAGTTGACTTCAATGAAATTGCCGAAGCGTATTCTACGACTCAAGAGACAGTCGATGAGGTGATCACTCATCTGACCTCAGGAAAGAACATAATGCTATTCGGTGAGCCAGGTACTGGAAAGACGGCTCTGTCAAATATTCTGCTAACCAAATTATGTGGGGAAATTGAACAACCCAACGGAAGCAAAGCACCCAATTATACTATTGTTACAGCCAATGCGGAGTGGTCGAATTTTGATGTTATTGGCGGTATTTCTCCGGATGATTCCGGGGGTTATTATTTCAAGGATGGTTATGTTGCAGAGGCTGCCAAACTCTGCGAACTGTCAATCCGTGAAAGAGGTAAGCCACACTATCTGGTAATTGATGAGTTTAATAGGGCTAATATCGACGAAGCTTTCGGTAAACTTTTTACTGTTTTTGAATACAGGGACAAGCAACCACTTCTGACGCACAAGGAAACTGGCGGGGCTCCGTTCATGATGCCACCTGAATTCAGGATAATTGGTACCATGAATACCCAGGATAAGAATACCCTTTTCAACGTCGGCTTTGCGTTGATGCGACGTTTTGCCTTTGTAGAGATTGGACTTCCGCTTCCCGAGGACGAGTATCATCGTATGCCAGTCTTTGTTTATTTCAAATTAAAGAAGCTCGGTTTGGTTCCTGAAAGAGCAGAGGGTGATGAACTCTGGAAATTTGGGGAAAAATGCAGGCATTATCCAAGTCGCAAATTCGATTTCTATGATGATGACGGTAAAATTTACGGCTGTCACGAAAAATTGGTCAAATTCCTGGAACCGGGAGAAACGCCAAAGCGTGGTGATGAAGTGGCTGTTGGAGTTCGTACTTTCCGCAAGATTGGCCCAGCACTTTTGATTGATTCCATGGTCACAATTTTCAATTCAATCGGGAAATATGGACCCGAATTGGCACTTGACAGAGTAATTCGTTCGAGTATTATGCCATCTCTGGAAGGCCTTGAAAGAAACGAAATTCGCTGTATATATCTACAGGCCAAGGAAGTTTTGGGACCCAATTCATTAGTGACGGAAACCTTAGACAGAATGGCTAATTCAGATAGTTTAAGTCTGTTCTGATGACAGAAGTAGTAGTTCGTAGGTGGGATTCGTCCTTGGATGGTACTCTTAGCGAAGAGTCCTTAAGGAAAAAGCTGGAGAACAAGGGATATAGTGTAAGTCGTTATACTTATAGCCCTGGAATGTATTTCAGTGATCATAAACACGGACAATCCAAGATAGATGCAGTTCTATCAGGGACATTTAGAATGGGAATGTATGGTGAATTTGTGGATTTGGGGCCGGGAGACT
>CAZXZT010000093.1:0-4254 GCA_964645695.1 uncultured archaeon | reverse complement strand
GGTTAAGTCGTAACAAGGTATCCGTAGGGGAACCTGCGGATGGATCACCTCCTAAAATTTAGGTTTGGCTGCCTAGCGCTAAATTGAATTTCGAATGTCATACTCCAACAAGTTAATCTATTGTGTGCCATAGGGTACTCAATGCTAGTATTGTTAGAAGGCTGGAACTACGTAATGGAATTGTATTTCTGGGTAATTCTAGTCGCTATTCTACTAGTATCAATAACAATTCTGTTGGCTCGCCCTTCACACTCTGAATATCTCGAGGACAATGAATACAATTTGAAAGAAGCTACAGGTACAGAAGAATCTTCAGAGGGAATCGATGACCCGGAAGAAACACTTGAACAAGAAGAAGAAGACAAAGAGCCGGAACCTGAAGAGGAAATTGAAATACCTCCTGAAGTGATAAAAAAGCAGTGGGCAATAGGTTTCGCTGTTTTTGGCCTGATTTTTATTATGTCTGGTGGAATTGTACTGTGGTTCTTCGAATTTGAATTCACTACATTTCTTGGTTCCTGTATGATCTACGTGGGAACAATGTCCCTGATAAAGGGAATCAGTTTCCAGATACCTGAAGAAAGAGTGATAATTACTGGATTTATGCCAGTATTGATATTCGGAATCAATTTTTTCCTTTTAGACAATCTATTGGGTGTGATTGGGCAAAGTGCCTGGATGGTGCAGAGCGATGGAAGAAAAGCCGGTGATCTGATTTTAATCTATATTTTGCCTCTTCTAATGTGGAAAATCGTACCTTCCTTCAGTAAAAAGAAGAGTGAAACTGTGGAAGAAGATTATCATTATCCCGGATATGAACGTCTCAAAAATCTGCTCCCGCAAAGCATGAAGTTCGTGATTTTCACATATTTAATATTCAATATTACAAACAACTATGTTTCCATCCCCAGTCTAAGGCAATATGCTAAAGTTGGTTTTGATATAGGAATATATTTTGTGATAATAGGCCTAGCTATCAGAATCATTATTACTTTTCTGGACTACAGAGTAGGCAATTCAAAGGAATTCGATGAGGTTGATGAAGAAGATTCTGAAAAGGAAGATTTCGAGGAAGAAATGGATAGTATGCATGAAGATAGAGATGATGAAAACTTACAAAAGAGAGATGCAAATGAGGAAGAGGTGGAATAAATGGATATGACTATATTTCCAGCTTTGAATAGGGCAATTATATTATATTTAATAATAATATTAGTAATTGCAATCTACTACGTATCATCTAGAATAGATCTTTCTTCATTTGCTGGTACTGGAAATACCATAATTCCCATTGCCTTGCTTTTTTTATTAATAACAAATGGTTTTTTTATGGGAAACAATGGTCTCACTGGAGATTTCGGATTAGAATATTGTAATGATGCTGATACTTTCGATACTTCTTATCTATCCTATATCGAAGAAACAGAACAAGAAATAATCCATCCTGAGTCATTTTTTGCTTGTGAATTGGGATATATCGATGGAACTGTAGATTTAGGCTGGACCCTTCATGGCGAAAGAGTAGGTATCATTAGTTGGCAAGTAATGATTCTAAATCATGATAATTATAAAAAATTTGTGAATGGGGAAACTTATGGGTTTAGCAATTTCCATTTATCTGAACTACAAGCCTCAATAACAGATGTAAGTACACAAGAAGAGGGTAAATATGTGGCAGGAATCACACTCCATTCAGATACCTATTTCTTCGTAGTTGATAGCGGATATGAAGGCAATAGAGGCCTTATCGGTCCAAATTCACCGACGGGCAGTTCTAATCATGATGTGTATTTCCATTATACGGTAGACTTAGACTACGACACAAGTGGAGTAATAACTACTAATTGAACTGCATAAATTGCAAGCAATACCATAAAAAGGTGCCCTGTTACCAAAAATAATGAGTTCTGAATCACTGCAGAAATACGAATTCAAGCAATCTCTTGAACGAATCAAGAACCATAGAGGACATGCTACAGAACTAGTCAGTCTTTACATTCCTCCCGACCGCAAGGTCCATGATGTTCAGGCCTATCTCCGTAAAGAAGCTTCACAATCTGCTAATATCAAATCAAAGTCTACCAGAAAGAATGTCAGTGCAGCCATAGAATCTATTATGTCTCGTCTTAAAATGTACAAGAACCCTCCAGAAAACGGGATGGTTTTCTTTGTTGGTCATGTTTCTAAAGGTAAAAATCAGACCACGATGATTCAGGAAGTAGTGGTACCTCCGGAACCGGTGCCTGCATTCTTGTACAGATGCGATTCAGGATTCTTTCTTGAGCCTCTTGAAGGGCTTGGAGAAACAAAAACTCAATTTGGACTTATTGTAATCGATAGATCCGAATGTACGCTAGGCTTGTTGAAAGGAGCAACCATATCAACTTTGAAGCACATGTATTCCCAAGTTCCATCAAAGCATGGAAAAGGTGGACAATCCAAAAGAAGATTTGAACGATTGATAGAGGAAGCGGCACATGAATGGTATAAGAAAGTGGGTCATTCTGCAACAGAATGCTTTCTCAAAAATGACCTAGAAGGAATACTAGTAGGTGGGCCTGGTGCGACTAAAGACTACTTTCTGGGCAAAGAATATCTGAACCACGAATTGAATAAGATCGTGATCGATACTTTTGACACCGGATATACTGATGAAACAGGTCTACGGGAATTGGTAACTAGAGGCTCTACCAGATTATCTGAAATGCAACTGATTAAAGAAAAGAAGCTCATGGAAAGATTCATGAAAGAAGTACTGTCTCCAAGTGGCAAACTCGCCTCGTATGGAATTAAGCAGGTTGAAATGGCTCTGAACATGGGAGCTGTCAAACAATTATTGATTTCAGAAGGGTTTGAAAAAATGAAGAATATTGAGGAAGGTACTGTAACAAGGTTGGGAGAACTGGCTGAAAAGAGTGGAGCTGAGGCAATCATGATTTCTACTGAAAGTGAAGAAGGCATATCTTTGCAGAAAGCTTTTGGAGGACTGGCTGCAATACTAAGGTATCCCATAAACTAGAAACATGTTTTATACTCGAAAATGTGGAGAAATTGAAGCCTCGGATTTCGGATCAGAGCAGACACTTTGCGGTTGGTTGCAGGATACCCGCAATTTAGGAGGAATAGCCTTCTTACAATTAAGAGATATTACTGGTGTCATCCAATTGACACTTCTAAAGAAAAAATTGGGAGATGAAAATTTTAAAAAATGGGCCAATATTAATCGTGAATCAATTATTTTAGTAAGAGGAATAGTCAAAGAAAACAAAGAAGCACCAGGTGGTGTTGAAATGTTACCTGACAATATCGAATTGATGAATGAGGCTGAAACACCTTTGCCTTTAGGTGTAATAGATAAAATAGATAGTGAAATTGAGACCAGATTAAATGCACGATATTTAGATCTCCGAAAAACAGAAATTGCTGCAAACTTCCAAATTCGCGCAACTGTCTCAGGCGCAGTACATAAACACCTTAGAAGGGAAAAATTTCTTGAAGTACAAACTCCCAAAATTATTGCTTCAGCAACTGAAGGAGGAACATCGTTATTCGAAATGAAATATTTTGACAAAACTGCTTATTTGGCTCAGTCTCCTCAACTTTACAAACAAATATTAATGAGTGGAGGATTGGAAAGAGTATACGAAGTCGGTCCGGCCTTCAGAGCGGAAGAACATAATACTCCAAGACATCTGAATGAATTTATCTCGATTGATATAGAAATGTCCTTCGCAGACGATGATGTTGTAATGGGCGTTATGGAAAGACTGGTAGATACTGCTGCAAGAGCCGTAGCAAAGCAGACAGAAGTGCTGGAAACATTAGGAATAGAACCTATTGAACTAGAATTACCATTACCGAGGATCACATATGATGAAGCTGTAGAAATGTCTCAAGGAAAAGCAGAATGGGGTGAGGATCTCTCAATGGAAGCCACAAGAGTCATAGCTGAACAAATGAATGGTTTCTATTTCATTACCAAATGGCCATTAAGTCTGAAACCTTTCTATATTCAACCAGATGAAGACCCCAAATACAGTAAAGGCTTTGATTTTATGTATAATGAAGTTGAGATGACTTCTGGTGGTCAAAGAGTACATGATGTTAATTTACTTAGAGAAAGATTGAAGGAACAAGGATTAGACCCTGAAGGATTCAATCACTACTTGGATCCATTTAGATACGGAATGCCACCACATGCAGGTTGGGGATTAGGATTGGATAGATTAGCCATGATTTTTGCTGGTGCAAAGA
>CAZXZT010000092.1:3222-4273 GCA_964645695.1 uncultured archaeon | reverse complement strand
GACATTGAATAATGTATTTTTATCCTGCGTATTCATCGTTCCTATAATTCTAAATTCTGGAGGCATCATAAATGGCGCCCCAGCGGTTTCTTTAGCAGTAAGAAGAGCCTGTTTATCCCTATATTCAAATACTGTAAACAATTTACCAAAGGCTTCATCAATATTAGCCCTATTAAACTCATCAATAACCAGATAATGAGGTTTGCCCTCCTCCTGCATAGTCTTTTCACATTGTTTAGCCGCATCTGCGACATATCCATCCTTGAAATAATAACCACCTGAATCATCAGGAGAAATACCACCTATAACTTCAAAATTAGACCATTCAGCATTAGCGGTCACAATTGTGTAATTGGGAATGGGGCTACCATCTTTTCCTTCTTTAATTCCACAAATCTGGCTCAGCAAAAGATTAGCTAAAGCAGTTTTACCCGTACCTGGATCGCCATAAAGCATTATATTTCGACCAGACTTCAGATGAGTTACAGTTTGATTGATAGTATCCTCTGTAGTTGAATAATATTTAGACAATTCTACATAATCCACATTATAGTCAACTTTCATAGCTTTTCTAATCTTTGGAGATTCGGCTAAATCCTCTTTGAGATCCTTTTCTAAATCATCTAAATGAGAAAGGTCAACTCCATAGTTTTCATCCTCTGTTGGTTTGATATCAATGGTCGCCTCAGGAAACTCAGAAAGTAACCTATCCATTGCATCCTCTAGAGATATATCGCCTGAAGGCTGGGGTACAGAGGCTTCATCATCTGTATCTCCCTCCTCTTCAGGTTGAAACGATGAATCAAACGGATCTGCAGGTGGAGCTGATAATTGCATTTCCATCATCTTGTCCCTGAATTTCGCAGTACCATATTTTATTCCATACCAGACTGCACCTCCTGCCACTGCAAGTGGAAGACCAAACATAACCCAATCAACGGTACTTTCTGGCGACGAGATATCAGTACCAGACAATAAGGCCGGGGCAATCATTGTAGCAAAAAGAGTGCCAATGCCCGCTACAAACAAGCCAAAATAGGCCAGGCCCTCC
>CAZXZT010000092.1:0-3212 GCA_964645695.1 uncultured archaeon | reverse complement strand
TAGATAAACACCGATAAAGGCTATAGATACAGAAAGTACAGTCAGTATAATATCTCCTTGCTCAAAATACAAATTGCCACTGTTACGAATCAAATTCCAGACCAGCACGATAAACTGTAATGAAAGACCCATAAGGATCATGAAAAAGTATTTCGCTTCCTCCATGTCCTTGAGTCTTATAGTCTGCAAAATATAGCCTGCAACACCCAACAATAAGAACAGCAGGCCAATTAGCAAGATTAACATTTCAACGGCCTGTAAATCCACGTAAACCTTTGTTACGTCTCCTCCCACGCCAAGGCAAGCCTGTTCGACGCCTGCATCGAAATCCTGTACCAATTTACTACATGAAAGCCAAGGACCTCTAACCCAATTGTGATGCAAAGCCGCAAAAACAAGCGAACCTGCACCTATGAAAGAATATATGGTGCCAAGAGGTGCCTCGCTGATGTCCTTTCCAGTAACTGAATAGAGAAACACTATATATGAAACAACAATTATAGCCAAACCCGCTGTAGCACCCAAAGTGCTTTCAATCGGACCCAGGGGAGCCTCATCCTGGCCCATGTAAAGATAAACTATAGCCATAATGATAATCATAAAAATCAGAGGTGCCATTATGTTGCTATCACTAATCTTCCGGCCTTGATACAAAATACAAAAGCCCAACAACGCAACTATACCCAATATTGTCTGATATTTATGGGATTCTATACTGAAACTAGAAGTTTCCCACTCGGATTCCAGTACCAGTGGACAACCATTATCGTTTCCTTCGACTGAACCCCAAGAGGGGCATTGGAATGGCTCATTATAACCTACATATGCATCCAAATTTTCTTCAGTCGGTTTACCGTCATCATAAACAAAGTCTGGCCTTGGAACCTCACCAGTAGTATAATACAGAACAAGACCTAGTAATGCAACCGCTAACAAAAACTGAAGAGCGGGCAAGTAAAAACTAGGTCTGGAAGTCACTATGGCTGGTGGACGGGAGGTGCTGGTTACCTCTCCTGAATCCTCTTCCACAGGTGTTTCAACCTGAGAAGGGCCCACATCTTTCGCTCCGGCTAAGTTAACTCCACAAATGTTACAAAATGGTGCATTATCCTCAACTTCGACAGCGCAGACTGGGCACTTTTTCATTATTTGGCAACTAAGAGTAGCTGTTAAAAGCTTTGGATTGTGGCAAACATTCTTAACAGCCTTTTCACTAACAAAATAATGAGTGCCGATATGATGACTCTGAGAGATTTAAGGGTGCAAACTTTCAAAGAAAGAAAAAAGGGCAGATTAACAAAATTACCAACCAGATTCTACAATGAACTGAAAATTCTGGAAGAACAAATACGGGAAATTCTGGAAGATTCAAAGGACAACCCCCAAAGGCTGGAAAAAGCCAACGCAAATACCCGCAAATTTTCAGACATGAAACTCGAACTACACAAGAACCGTGAAAGAAAATTGACGGATTTGGCACGCGAAAGAGTGAATGGACAAAATCCTAACACGGACAACGTACACCATAGCGAAAACGAATATTTGATTTCATTATGCAAAGTTATAGAAAAACACCGCGAGAAAACTCTTCTTAACAAGATTCCAGCTAAGTTAGATGATCTCCTACCAAAAAAAACGAGGATTAAACCCAAAGAAATTGCGAAAAAAACTGAAAAGCAAAATGACGAGTATATTGAAATAAAAGTGCTAGAAGATCTGCCAACCTTTACCGGAATGGACGCCAAAAATTACACACTCAAGAATAACGATATTGTCAGTATCCCACTATACAATGCTAGGATGCTCAGCGAGGCTGGAAAAGTCAAATTGGTTAAAGAGGTGAAGGCCTGAATTACGAAACCCGCGCTGATGGCATACTGGTAACTGAACAAAGAATAGCCGCGCAGATACACAACAAGGGACATACCGGAACTCCACAGGAAAAAGGACTCCTGCTTCTTGCACCCGAAGAAGCACTGTATTGCAACGAAAGGGGAGATATTCAATTAGATGATAAAGACATTGACATCTTATTGGAGAAAAAACTGAGGTACGCAGTCTATAAGGATCTGAAAGAGAGGGGACTTGTGATAAAAGTTGAAGAACAAGGCCTGCGACTTTATGATCGGCAAACTTCGCCAAGAGGGCCAGCATCAGCGATAATCCTGATTAAAAGATTTGAAGATATAATCGATTTTACAGATATTATTAATGAAATCAATAGAGATCTGGAAAGGCGGGTCCAAGTATCAATTGTAGACTCCGACAACGATGTAGTATACTATGTCGCAAAATTCGTAACTTGGCCTAAAACCAAATTAAAAGATGATGAAAAATCAAGTATAGGTGATCCCATTATGAAAGAATTAATTGAAAAGGGATACCAAATAAATTCCGGATTGAAATTCGGAACACATTACCGGGTTTATAACTATGAATCCAAACATGCTCCCTGGCTGATACAGAAAATCGATGACGGTATGACCTGGCTGGATGTAACTCGCATGGTAAGGGTTGGACATGGGGTAAACAAGACAATCGTACTGGCCTACAAAGGCCACTGGATTAGTTTCGATTGGATAAGACCATGATAGTGGGACTGTATCTGGAAGATTTTTCCCTCCTGAATAAAATAACGAATAAACTTAAGGGCAAGGAATTCACGCTGAGACACATCAAAAACATCTCTAGAATCGACAAGGATATAGCAATAATCATATCTGAAAATAAAATTAGAAAATGTGAAATACCACAAATTCGACCAAAGAATTTAGAAATACTGGAACTCCGAATAAGATGCGAATTCTATAACTGTTACAATTTGATAGCTGGAATTGATCCGGGAGGAACAATAGGATTTGCAATCGTGTGTGGAAACAATGTTCTGTTTCAGAACATCTTCGAAAATAAAAACTACCTGTTGCAAATAATCGAATCCATACATAGCGAGATTGGAATAAGCGCCATAAAAATCGGTACTGGATCACCCCCCGAAAGAAACCAGATAATTAATTCGCTTAGAAAATATTCCGCAATATTGCAACTTGTAAATGAAAACAGTAGTGGAAGCGGAAGCCATACGGCTGCAGCCACTAGAATCGCGCTCAGAAAAGAAATGACCAAGACACCCCTAATCTATAAGCCAAAGGATGGTGAGATTGCATGGATTCAACAAGAATCAAGAAGATTATCAAAGGGACTAGTTACCATAG
>CAZXZT010000091.1:0-4290 GCA_964645695.1 uncultured archaeon | reverse complement strand
CTACTCGTTCCGTATGAAGTTCGAGCCAACCGGTGACGTAATCGGTTACGATATAAGTCTACAATCATAGACTTAGTCACCGAAAAATAGAGCGGGGCTACAAAGCCCCGTTCACTAGGTAAATGGGGGTTCTGACTCCCATCTACCCAATTTTATTTTTTAATCTAGCCAGGGAACCCTTTGTACAGGGTCAGCTCCTTTTCCTAAACCTGATTTAACCTCAGCCTTTGGTAATAGTTCAAGAATCACTTCCTCAATCTTGGAATGCCTAGGTGGTTTTCCGATTTCTAATCTATCTCCACTCAATGAAGCGTCCGGATATTTCTTGAGAAATTCCATAGCTCCGTCATCCCAAGGAGCCGGGCCTTTGTGAGGAACAATATTTGGAAGTTCAACAGTCGCAGTTTCAAAAACAATAAATCCTGAATCTCCTAGATTAGCATTCCATGCAATCGGCTCGAAATCCGTGATTGCTCTGTAGATTTTTCTCCCTTGTCTCTGGAGCCAGGGCAATGCAGTTTCCTCGTTTCCACCCGGATGGGGAATTATTACAGTGGTAACATGTCCTTTGGCCCTCCTTTCGATTTTCTTTGGGAAGAAGAATTCCAGAGCTGGTTCATTTATGAAAGCCTTAGAGGCCAGAACAGCAGCTCCCAATCCCCTGAGAGTGACCCCGGCAGCCACGTTGCGCCCTTTGTCCACAGGATCGGAAAGCATAATCGGAGAATCTGGTGCACCTTCAACCGTGCCTAGCCTGACTGGCGGTCTCCAACCGGACATTTCCTTTATAAGATTAGTGAATCCCAGATACTTTATGCACAGAATCTCAACCAAATAACCGGAAAAGCCACCTACTGCAGCTCCGGCCCCATAGGCTCCCGCGCCTTTCAGGAATTGCTTGGCAAGTCTTATTTGATCTTCCATTCCGGCGATGTTCTGTTTTACCCACTCGGTGTGGAAGGGAGTCCTGTCAACAGCCGAGACTGGATTGGCTGGATCATCGATTGCATAACAGGGCACCACATCAAGCCCCACACCATCTATTTCTCCACGGAGGTATGGATGCTGGGCATAAAGTTCCCTGCCTTCCGGAAGAATCTTTCTGGCCGCGTCCAAACCTTCTTTCTTCAGGTCTGTTCCAGATTTGAATTTCAGGAACAGATCTATGTCCGCACCTTTTAGAAACGTCCCTTTTGCAACTGACCCCACTATCAGTGGATTGACGCTGGAATCACTACTTGCCTTGTCGAGTAGCCTTTGTGATAATTGGTCTATTCTTGCTAGTTCCTTTTTTCCGGGTCGAACCCGTTTCAGGACCTCTTGGAGGATTTCGGTCACTTTTCTTCAGAGGATTGGTTAAATTTACCTTTGTGCCAAGCCTTTGTCCTCTCTTTTTGGGCTCTTTTCCTCAATGTCTTAATATCATCTTCGACTGGAAGCAATATAGGTGCCAGAAATGCTACGATTCCCAATATCAGTGAGATGGTCCCCAGCATCAGGTTCTTTCCGGTTGTAATGGCTTCCAGAAAGAGACTGATGGCGATTAACGCAAAGATCGTAGTCACCCATATTATTTTGCGATAACTACTTTCACTAAAGAAATATTTGTCTCCCAAATCAGGTATCTCAACCGAGAATTCTGCTTCAGGAATTTCTATTTCCTTGTCATCTGTCCGAGGCCTTTCCAATTTTCTCTTTCTTATGTACCATGTTGCTACCAGTCCGCCTATCAGAAAAGCAACTTGTCCGTAACCGGGATCTCCAGCTTTCGTAGCGGCCCAGATAGCATACAGTACAGCCAGCCAGATTGATGTGATTATAGCGTAGTATAAATTCATCAGGTCATGCAAGCTAGATTTTAGCTTCCATAGTTATCGCCTCGACTGGACATGCGAATACACAGAGAGTACAACCAGTACAGGTGTCTTCCATGATCAAGGCTTTCTTGGATTCGAATTGTGACGTACGGGCCACTAGGTCCCACGATATCATGTCTATTGAAGCAAAATTGCAGAAGTAGACGCATTGGGTGCACCCAATACATTTATCGTTGTCGACAAGTGCTATGTAATCCTTGCCTCGTGGCAAGGAATCCAAGGTTTGCTTTCTCAGACCCTTGAACATATCTTTCGCTTTTTCGATACCTGTCGAGGGGAGTTCTTTCTTGTCCAACACTTCTTTGGCCCTATTGAGCCATTTGTTCGGTTTGTGGAAGAAAAGGGGAGTGTCATTTGGGGCCATTGCCACCGGAGCTTCTGCAACAGTTTCTGCGGGCGCTTCAGTTGGCGCACCCTCGGCCACAGGCTCTGTGATTTCGGTGCTGATATCGCCAGGGTCGGTAATCAGGACTGCATCTACGGGGCAGACCTCCTCGCAAGCTCTGCAGACTATGCAGTCTGGTTCGCGGGCCATTATGGCCTTCTTGTCGGAGGCAGGGTGTTCGGGTGTGTCTATCCATTCGAAAACATCGACCGGGCAGGCTTCGATGCAGGCGCCGTCCGCCACGCAGATGTCGAAGTCCACAGCAACCACGCTTCCCCAGATTCCGAGTTTGTCGGTTCCGATTCCGCCATAGGAATCGGAATCCTTGGCCCATATCTGGATCGGTTCGTCTTCGCCGTCATGGGTTGTCACCTTCTGGTACGTGGTCATGAAATTCTTGTCGATTTCAGCCACTAGTTCTCTTCCTCCAGACAAGCAACCAAAAATTGCATAAGATCCATCATTTCGTAATCATGATGGTGCCCTTCTTCCGGGTTCATTCTCTCTTCATTCAGCATGCATTGCATGTGCATGTAGCACTTGGGACATCCACCAAGCATGATATCGATTCCAGCGTCCGTACCTTGGTCCAGCCGTTTCCTGCGCACGGCTTTGGTTGCATCATTGCAGTACATCATTGAGGATACACCACAGCACAGGGCACGTTCCTTGTTGTTTTCCAATTCTACCATCTCAGCTCCATCAACTAGTTGGATCAGGTCTCTAGGTGCCTTGTATTCCCCCATCATTCGGCCTAAACGGCATGGGTCATGGTAGGCGACGGTCACGTTCTCTGGAGCCTTGAATTTCAATCCTCTTCCTTGAAGGGTCTGTGTGATGTGTTCAACCTTTATTCCCAGGGTATTTGGTAAATCATAGTCCACTGCGAACGTGCGATAGCACTCGGCACAGGAGCAGGTTATGATTTTGATTCCAGATTCCTTGAGTCTCCTCAGGTTATGTTCTTTGAGCGCGTCAAAGACCTCGAGTTGCCCTTGCCATAATTGGTCGTGGCCCGAACACTTGAAAACATTCATATCTAGGACCAACGGATCGATATCAGCGTAATTTAGGAGTTTAATCGATGCAGCTGCGATCGAAGCATGGTCTGCGTCACCCTTGTTGAGGTGGGTGAATTTGACTTCAACATCCATAAAATCGACACAACCCGGAAAATATCCATATTCATGAGGTCTCTCCGGTTTCCAAGGATTTTTTTCCTCTTTCATCGCGTCTTCCACAATCAATCTTTCAAACAGAGGATGTGGAATAGTCCTTGAGTATGGTTTGGTTCTGCTCATGACCTAGCTCCCGACGTAGTCAACGCTCTCTGTTCGAGTACATAGTCAACGTATTCTATATTCTGGGGACAAACAGCAGTACACATGCCGCAAGTAATACATGACCACATGGCCACACCGTCATGTTCATTCTGGAAAGTGTTGTAGATGATGTTGAGTTCGTATTCTCCTTCCATGTCTCTGACAGGACAAATATCATCACAAAGACCACATTGGTAACAACGATTCAACTTGAATTCATAGATTCTCTGCATTCTTCGGTCTTTTATTCCATCGACGTAGAGATTGAATCTTTCTTCATCGGTTAGAGGCTTTGCGCCTTCAGATCTTCTTCTATCTAAGAATAGGTACGTAATCATTGCACATCCTAAAGGTCCAAAAAGGGTAACCATAGATAGTACTTTGGTGTTTATTTCAGGATAATAAATGGCAACATTGGCATTAATTGAGTAAATTGACAGCATAATTACCATAGCAATTCCATAAACTCCGATAGCTGCCCTCACAGGGTCCTCTATGGGCCGTCGCTCGTGCCCTCTATTGACGACATCGCCATACTGCGGATCAATCAAAAATCCAATGGCACGATCTATGAATGGAACAGCTACCACGAGCCCTACGATCATCCCTTGAACCAAGGTTCCCCATACTTTTGCAGTCATCAGGAAGAAATGATACCCGAATATGGTGAATTCAATATCCCAAGCGACTTTTAGACAACCAAATG
>CAZXZT010000090.1:0-4304 GCA_964645695.1 uncultured archaeon | reverse complement strand
GCCTACGGAGTCATACGTAATAAAAATTCAATCGTTGTCCTCATGTCCGTTGAAATTATGCTAACCGCTGCCAATATCAATTTTGTTGCTTTCTCTAGTTATTATCATGATTTAACAGGCCAGGTTGCTGTGCTCTTTGTTACAACCATAGCGGCTGCAGAAGTGGCTATAGGTCTGGCTATACTTTTGAGTCTCTTCAAGCAGAGAGACACCATAGAACTAGATCTGCTTAATACTTTGAGGTGGTAAATTGAGCGCTAAGACTTCCGAGTTGTCAAATACGAATATGCTGGCAACTATTTTTGGCAGTCTGATTCTGGCTTTAGGCTTACTTCTGTATCTAGTAAGGGAGGACAAAACCAGTCCTGTTAACATAGCATGGTTAATTCCTGTCTTTTCAATTGTTTCGTTCGTTCTTATACTCATATTTGGTCGTTACGACCCTAAAAGAGGGGGTTCGATAGCCGTAATAGGTGTTGGATTCTCATCTATTTTTTCGTTAGGAGTAGCATACGATGTTCTTGTCAGCGATGTTGCTCATGGAGGATACATTGAAAACACCAGAATTTGGTTTAGTTGGTCAGACAATGCATTTGAATTTGGAACGTATATAGACGGATTGGCCGGCCTCCTTTTGCTTGTTGTGGGTTTTGTATCCTATTTGGTAGTAATCTTCTCTTTAGGATATATGGCGGAAGAAGGTGATCGTCAAGTAAGATATTTTGCAGAGATATCTCTTTTTGTAGGTGTAATGTTAGGTCTGGTTGTTGCTAATTCTTTTCTATTGATGTTCATATTCTGGGAGTTAGTTGGTCTCTGCTCCTATCTGCTTATCGGTTTTTGGTATGAGAAACCCTCTGCCGCTTCAGCTGCAAAGAAGGCATTTATTGTTACGAGAGTCGGCGATGTGTTCCTGCTTCTTGGCCTTGTAATCCTATTCAATACATTTGGGACTTTGCGATATTCGGAGTTGTTTGCTAATCCTGAACTTCTCTCAGAAAATTCTGCTGAGGTCAAATGGGCAACTTTATGTTTGTTTGGAGGTGCTGTGGGTAAATCAGCTCAATTTCCTCTGCATGTTTGGCTTCCCGATGCAATGGAGGGACCTACTACCGTGTCCGCCCTTATTCATGCAGCTACTATGGTCAAGGCCGGAGTTTTCCTCGTTGCGAGATCATATCCATTGATTGTGCATAGCCCAGACACTGCATTGTACATTGCCGTTACTGGGGGAATTACTGCATTCATAGCTGCTAGTATGGCTATGGTCATGTATGACATCAAGAGGGTCTTAGCTTATTCAACGATATCACAGTTAGGGTACATGTTCCTCGGTTTGGGTGCTGGTGCTTGGGCTGTGTGGCATGCTACAGAAAGCGGAATTGAAATTCATGCACAAGGTTACAGCGCGGGTTTATTTCATCTTATGAATCACGCATTCTTTAAAGCGTTGCTTTTCCTGGGTTCAGGTGCAGTGATACATGCAGTCCATACTCAGGATATGCGTGAGATGGGCGGACTGCGTAAGGCTATGCCGGTCACTTCTACTGCTATGGGTTTGGGCGTGTTGTCGATTGCTGGTGTTCCATTCTTTTCTGGGTTCTGGTCAAAGGATGAAATTCTTGAATCTGTACATCATAATTGGGCATCTGAGGGTGTTTTTGGAGCATTATGGTGGTTGGGCTTGCTGACTGCAGCCATGACCGCTTTCTACATGACCAGACTGTGGATGATGACTTTTAGTGGACCTTCTACTCGCGAGGTGGAAGAAATAGTATCGGCAGATGACCATTCGGATTCAGGTAACTGGGAAGTCCATGAGAAGAAAGTGGACATAGTTGCACACGAGGCTCCAATGATTATGACCATACCTCTAGTGATTCTTGCATTTTTGGCAGTCTTTTCGGGATTCTCTGTTTTTCTTGGAAAAGGTTTTGGTTCAATAATATACTATGGAGATCATCATTCTTCAGAGGGTTTTATTCAATGGGGCCTTATAGATCATATACTTTCTTCATCTTTAACATATCTATCAGTCCTAGTTGGTTTTACTGGAGTTGTGTTGGGTTATCTGTTTTACAAGAGAGGTGATGATGGTACAAGTCCCTTCTCCACTTCTTTTGTATCTCGCAATATAGTCACTCGTAATTTACACGTTTTCTTGTCAAACCGTCTCTACATGTCCAGACTATTCGATTGGATTGGTATGAGGACCTGGGACTCTTTTTCTATGGCATGTGATTGGTTCGACAGGAAAATTATAGATGGCATTGTTAATGGTATTGCTTATCTTTCACACAATTTTAGCCAGCAGGTAAGAAAATTAACTTCGGGCTTTACGGGGCATTATGCTTCTCTTACTATAGGAGGACTGGGTTTTCTGGTAGTGATTACCAGAATAGTTATGCCTGTCATGGGGTGGTCCTTGTGAAATATTTTTACATTTTCCTGTTATTCTTTGCTCTTTTGTTTTGCATTCCCAATTTAGCTGAGGCTGAAGACCACACCATCCTAGTTGGTACTGAGGAGAATTCCATAGTTTTCAGTCCTAGTCTTTTAAAAATTTCTCCGGGAGATAATGTAATATTTGTTTGGACGCCAGGCATGGCTCATAATGTAGCATCAGTCGATGATTCTAGTTCTGACGAATACAATAATTCCGGTTTCCGTTCAGGTGATGTACAGGAGGGGGGTGAGTGGGAACTTCCTTCTTATTTTACGGCTAAGGAAGGTAATCTCTATTATGTATGTGAGCCTCACATTGGTGCTGGTATGCGTGGACAAATAATTGTTCAGAGTGCTCCTGAGATTGCTATGGAATTTGGAGATTTTCCATGGCTTTCGTATCTTCTGGTGTTTCCTTTAATCGGGGCCTTATGGATTTTTGGTTTCAGGAACAATCCTGAAGCCCCAAGAATAATTGCTCTTTTCACAACTTTATTTACTTTAGGTTTATCCGTTATCGTCTTTTTCAAAGCTGGTTCAGGAAGTGGTTTTAGATTAATGGAGGAATATATCTGGGCTCCCAAACTTGGTGTTTCGCTACTTCTAGGAGTCGATGGTCTCAGTACTCCAATGGTATTGCTGACAGGTATTATTGGACCTTTAACTATTGTGTTTGCCTGGCATGAAAAGGAGAGACCCGCTCTCTTTTTTGGTTTGTTACTAATTATGCAGACCGCTCTTTTTGGTGTCTTTATCACATTGGATTATTTTGTTTTCTATGTTTTCTGGGAAATCGTACTTATTCCGATGTTCTTTTTGATTGCCATTTGGGGTGGCGATAACAGGCGCTATGCTTCAATCAAGTTTATTATCTATACATTCACAGCTTCTGTAGTTATGTTGGTCGGCTTTATGGCCCTTTATTTTGAGTCCAGTGTTAATTCTTTCTCAATGATAGAAATTGCTAAGGTAAACTCTGAATTCAGCAGAGATTTTCAGATTTGGGTGTTTGCTGCGCTGTTTATCGGTTTCGCAGTAAAGATCCCTTCAGTGCCATGGCACACGTGGTTGCCGGATGCGCACGTCGAGGCTCCAACTGCCGGTTCAATTATTCTGGCAGGCGTGATGCTAAAAATGGGCCTTTACGGACTAATGCGTGCCGCCATTCCGGTTTTACCATTAGGTGCAGAATATTTCATACCGGTAATGGTAATTCTGGCTATTGTTTCAATATTGTATGGTGCCGCTTTGAGTTTAGGTCAAGAAGATCTTAAGAAGTTGGTAGCATATTCCAGTGTTTCGCACATGGGTGTTGCTTTGTTAGGTGTTGCAACAATGACCGAACTGGGTTTTGCTGGTGCTGTCTTCATGATGTTTGCACACGGTATTCTTAGTCCGGCCATGTTCATGATTGCAGGTGTTATGTTACATCAAGTAGGTACCCGAGACATTCCTAAGCTTGGTGGTATAGCAAGCTATCAGCCTACGACAGCCGGATTGTTTGTGGTTGTCTTTCTTGGTAGTCTGGGCCTTCCTGGAATGGCTGTCTTTGTTGCTGAATTGGCCGTTTTCATTGCGTTTTTCCAGTCCCATGGCTATTGGTTGATTCTTCCAATTTTTGGAATGGTTCTGACTGCGGGCTATCATCTGTGGGCCTTGCAAAGGGCCTTATTTGGAGATGATAGTGAAGAAATCGAAATAAATAAAGTTCATGAAGCTCCTTGGTACGAGTTTTATCCTCTTTTTGCAATTATTGTTTTGGCTGTCTTTTTTGGTATCTTTCCAAATTATTTGATGGACCCCATAACTGTTGCATGTTATGATATTTTGGCATTTATGGGGGAAGTATAGTGGACGAT
>CAZXZT010000089.1:0-4322 GCA_964645695.1 uncultured archaeon | reverse complement strand
GAGCTCTCAAAGAGCGATTCAAGTCCATTGTTGAAATGCTTAAGGAAACGTACTATCCAGGTCATGCCACCACTGCTAGACGTGTCATCGAAAGGCACCTCATTCGTGAATTTGGACTGAAACCTAGACAGGCTACCTACCATGGCGCAGCCATAATAGAATTATTACAGGAGCATGAACTTATCCAACGGTTACCTGAGGTAGATGCAAATGGGCAACCGTACACCGTGAAAAAACGGCCCTTATTGAATATAAACCTCCGGAAATTACAGGCTTACAAGACCTAATTCAATTCTGAAGCTATTCTTTCCAGTATCTTTCGAGCGACGTCTTTTTTGTTTCCAGATATCCATTCAGTATTTTTCTTATCGATGATTGCAACCCTGCTTTTCTCAGAGCCCATAACCTGAGAGTCATTAGCTATCACGCAATCCGAATTCTTCAACAGGGTTTCGGCTTTCATCAGCAATTCCTTGTCACTTATCCGGGAACCAAGTTTGAATGCGTACAACAGGCCTTTGTGTTTCCTTCGTATGCTACAGATTATCTTTGGCGCCTTTTTCATCTTCAGCGCGACCGGCTTTGCAGAGTCCAGTTTTCCCTTGGTTTTAGCAGGTATGAAGTCGGAAAGGGCAGCCGGCATGATGACTGCATCAAAATCCTTGATGTCCTTCACCATCATTTTCAATTCCGAAAGGGCGGAGAAACGTCTTGTTTCAATCCAGTCACCAGCTTCGCGGATGGCATTACCGAGCCATAGTTCGACTCTGGCTCCCATTGCAAAGGCACTCTCTGCAAGCGAGATTGCCATCATCCCGCTGGACCGGTTACTGATCACTCTCACGTCGTCTATGGGTTCGCTACTCCCTCCGCCAATTATCAGTATTTTCCTTCTGTTCAGCGTTTTGGGGCCAGCTATCCTGCAGGCTTCAGCTACCAGTCTTTCTCTGGAAGGTAGTTTGGCCTTTCCTTCTACCATCACCGGTTTAACAACGTCTGCGAATTTCTTGACGGCTTTAATGTTGTTCCGGACAATATCCGATTTGGCCATATTATTGTCCATTGCCGGCGCCAGAATCATTGGCGTTCCAGCTCCAATACAGGTCAAGGCCACCAGCATTGGCGGATTGTCACCGATACCGTTTACCATCTTACCTAGACTGGTCGCACAGCAGGGGACGATCATCAGCAGATCAGCCTCGTGCCCTGCAATCACGTGTTCGACCTGTCCGGTAATCTCCTTGACCACTGGTTTTCCGCATGCAAATTCCAGTGATTTCTCGCCGACCAGTTCCAATGCAGCCTGATTGGCAACAATGGTCACGTCCGCACCGTATCTTAGCAGTTCACGTACGATTCCCACGGTCTCCACACAGGATACGGAACCGGTGACTCCCACCCATACGTTCTTTCCTTCAAGACAGTCGCCCTTGCGCTCAACATTATTGGCTGGATGATTTCTATTCATTAATTCTCCGCGAGCTGTTTGATTGTCTTTCGGTACTTGTCCAGTACCAGTTCGATCTGAGTCTCTATTTTCTGCCATCCTTTTTTCAGAGATCCGTAGCGCAAGTGGAACGCACTTGTGGGCGGACCACCGTCTGTGGCTCTGCAACGCTCAATCAATCCTAGGGAAATGAGCCGATTCAAGTGGCGATACGCCGTTGGTCTTGTGGTTTCTATCCAGGCCGCGATTTCTTCTGCTGTCCAGGCCCTGTCCGGTCTCTGAAGAAAGCATTCATCAATTATCTTGTACGGCATCGATTCGCGGTAGGGATAATGGTGATTCGAGAATAGACCAATTCCTCTCCCTAGTTCTCCTAATTCTGATTCGTAGTTCTGGTCGCTCTCCGTTTCGATTTCTCTGATATCTATCGCAAAGGCCTCCTCCTTCTCCAAAATCATCATTCCTTCCGGTACGATCTCTTTGGCCTCTTTCAGCGTTTTATTTAAGCTATTCACAATATCGCGATAGGTGCTAAGACAGATACTGGCTCTGTTCTCCACTCCGGCCCATGCCTTTTGCAAGTCGTAATGCCAAAGCCTGACCTTTTTCGGGTCCTCAGCCTTCCCGGGAAAATCCTCCGTCAGGAATCCCGCTTCACGTAGCCATTGCAGGTGTCTGTAGATCGCCTGCAGTGGTACGCCCAGTTCAGTCGCAATATCCGAGGTTGTCCATGAACGCGCGGGTTCCGGAATCAGGCATTTGGTGAATAGCATGATTCCTGTCTTCGCCCTCTTGGTTTCCCTTGTCCTAGGTCCATCAGCTCCCAGGAAGCCTATTGCCTGGAGAAAATCTGCTACCAGGCTTTCCTTCCCTCTTCCATAATCCTCGTTCATATTCCGGATTCTCAATTTGAACATCAGTTCCAGTCCTTGGTATCCAGTTTTTCTAGTATTAAGGCCTTGAACTTCCGTGCCTTCTGATTTCCGGGGTTCAATGCCAGAAGCTTGTGAATATCACCCATTGCGTCGCCAAGTTTCTTGGCTTCGTAATGTGCCTCTGCTCTTTCCCATAAAGCCCCTTCATCCTCCGAATCAATCTCCAGAATCCGAGATAGGGCCATAATCAGCAATTCGCGTTTGTCCTGAGCACGGTAGACCTTGATTAGTTTTTTCCATCCTCCCTTGAAATCGGGCCTGATGTTTACCGCCTTCGAATAACCTTTGGAATCTGCCCTCTCATAGTCTCCCAGACCAAAGTAAATATCGCCTCTAACCATATAGGGACGATAGTCCTCTCCGAGCAGGGCAATCGATTTTTCAATCGATTTCAAAGCATCCTTGACCCTTCCAAGCTTAGACTGGACTCTGCCCAGCCCGAGATGTGCAAGTCCATGGTCACTTTCCAGCTCCAGGGCAATAAGATAGGCCTCTTCCGCATCATCCATTTTCTCAAGCCGTTCTTTTATTTGTCCCAGCCTCACCCATGCTTCACCGAAAATGTAACTTATCTCGGTCGAATTCTGGAAACATTTCTCGGCCTTCTCCCATTGCTGGAGTTTCCGGTGCAGATTCCCTTTTTCAAACCAGAGCTTCTCGTTGTGCGGATCAATCTCCAGTGCCATAGAGTAGTAGGTTGTGGATCGGGCATACTCCCGGTGTCCAGTTAGTGCCCTAGCCTTGCTAAGCCACATTCTCGAATCCTGCATCAGGACACCATCCCGTTGCGCCCTCCGGATCAATCTTCCAGCAACTTCAAGGGACCGACTCGGATACCCTGTGTCCAGTAGCTCCTGAGCTTCGTTCAGCATATTCTCTCTAGCTTCGCGATCGGTTCTTCTCAGGATGAAAAGAAGACCGGATCCGGTCATCGGAAGCCCCCCTCCAATGAATCCTCCCGAGGCCAGACTGGGCTCGATCAGCCATCCTATGCCAGCCAGGCCCGCAATGTAGCACCCTATCACGAAACCTGCCAATTGGTATCTTCTATGATGTAGTCCGGCAAGCCCCATTCCAAGGAAAAGTAAGGGAATCAGGAGTAGCCAGACCGATTCCTCAATCCAGTCAAATACGGACATCAGGAGCACGATTGTCAGTATCAGCGATCCGCCAAATGCAATAGCCAGAGCATAGGGGACCAGGCCTCTTTCCAGAAGTCCGAGGCCATAAATCAGCATAACAATCCCTAGACTTCCAGCGTAAACTGCAATTGTGGTCACAGCTCTGAGTGAAACCTCGCTGTCACAGCTTATTTCGGCGTATTCGGTCAGACACGGGTTTTCACGAACTTCGTAAAGCATGAAGAAGAGCGCAATCAGCACACTTCCTACAGACAGTATAAGTCCCGACGTCCTGACATCTTCATTCCTCTTTGGCTCGATATTGTGGATATTGAAAGATATCAGAATACCCAGTCCCCCTGCCATCAGCAGAAAAATGGCCAGAATGGTTCCTACGTATTTCAGAGCCTCCATTTCGGTGAAGTTCCATGCAATGAAATTGAATATACTTACAACAAAAATAACTAGAGTACTAATGACCACCGTTCGGCTCTTCCCGTCCAGATAGTCGATGGTGTTCTTTATTTTTCTTTTAATGAAGGGATCTTCCGCCTCATCAACTTCCTCAATTCCCAATTTTTTCGTGTAATCGATTGGCGGTGAAAAGGTCTCTTCCTTTTCTTCAGATTCCTCATTTTCAGTCTCTACCTCTTCTGGCTTCTCATCCTCCAGTTCCTTATTCTCATCGATGTCTTCCTCTTTGGAATCGCTTTCAGAATCAGTCTTCTCAGCCATACTATCTTGTAAAGATTTTATGGTAATATAATGCAAGTATTAAAACTGATTGCCTACGCCCCGAAGACTAACAACCACAACCGC
>CAZXZT010000088.1:0-4330 GCA_964645695.1 uncultured archaeon | reverse complement strand
CCTTGGGCAATGCTCCCGACTGGGGAGACTGGTCGGATGGAGACAAGGGGTATTTCCAGACCTTCTTCGTTTCTACATCACTGATATTTGCCACTTTGCTCTTTTTTGGGGTCGGGTGGTACAGAGGCGCTTACCCTTGGATGGCCAACCTCCATCCTTCACTGGCCAGAGCCCCACCCGGCCTCCGCATCGAATCTGAATTGGCAGTGGCTGGAAAATTCATACCTGCCGAATTGATAGAACTTCAGGGTTTAAAGCATGACAGGGACAATGTGAAACGCAAGTTGAAGGAGACTGAGACTAGAAAAGGGATTGGCAGTTCAATGATGAAAAAATACTACGATAAAAAGGAAAAGACCCTCCTCGCAGATCTGGCAGATATTGATTCCAGAATGGATGAGTTGGATCGTGCACTCAATCCCCCTGGCGAAGGCGAAGGCCTCTCCGCGGACGTGATTCAGGAAGAATCTATTGATCCTGGCGGGGAAAGCGATGAAGAGGCGTAGATCTTGGAATACAAATTGGTTGTTGTTGTCAGGACCGATCTAGGGATTTCAAAAGGTAAGATGGCCGCACAGGTTGCACACGCAGCTGTCAATTGCACCCTCAAATCGAAAAAGTCGGATTTGTCCAATTTCAATAAATGGTTCGGCGAAGGGCAGAAGAAGGTAGTGGTCAAAGGCCAGAATGAATCAACTCTCCAGGATTTGCAACGGCACGCTAGGGAAGTAGGTCTGGTTTCAAGTCTTGTGACAGATGCAGGCCTTACAGAAGTCCCACCAGGTACAGTCACTTGTCTTGGTATTGGTCCTGCATCAGACTCCAAAATAGATTCAATCACGGGCGATTGCGCCTTATTCTAAACCAAACACTTTATTTATTACGGGCTCTTAGCACGGCATGAGATTCTGGGGCAAAAAAAAGGAAGAAAAGAAAAAATTCGATTATTCAGACGAAACCAAGGAAGTGTTTGCTGAGAGGGACGCTTTCTATTCCGAGATGCGCCGGAAAATGGGAGGAGACGCGTCCAATCCCGAATTGGCCGACCAGCCAGGTACGGAACAGCCAGAAACCAAAACGGAGGATTTAAACGATTTATTGGGCGGTTCAGAGGGCTTTGATCCATATGTTGACAAGGAGCAGACAGGTTCCGATGCAATCCAGAGTGTCCCGGCACCTTCTCCGCAATCTGCCGAATCACCAGAATTCGTGTGCACGTCATGTAGCAAGACCTTCCAAGAAAAGTGGGGCAAGTGTCCCTCCTGTGGAGGTACAATGGAAAAGGCCGAGAGTCCAGCTCCCTCGGAATCACTCTCAGTTTCTCCACCTGAAACTGCTCCCGCTACGCCTTCCCCCCCCTCGACACCGGACGCCGGTGATCCATTGGATGATCTTCTCGGAGATTTTGCCGCTTCCGATTCGAGCACCCCTTCTCCCGATGAAAGTTCTGGCAATCGCAAAAGAGTACGAAAAGTTAAAAAAGTCAAGAGACCCCGTAAGTTACCATAGGTATCTCCTTCGATGACCGAATCTGATGAGTGGCGCCTGCCTGAAAGCGTAAAGGATGTTGGAATCGCGATCGGTAGCGTCGCCTTGGTGTTTTTACTAACTTTTGCTTATAGTGGCAATTGGCCACCTATGGTAGTCATCGAATCAGGCTCTATGGAACATGACGACAATCCGTTGTACCCGGAACCCGGCTACGCCCATTTAGGAGTCATAGACACAGGAGATCTGGTTATCGTCAAGGCTTCCGATAAAAGCGACATAGTAACTTACCTAGAAGGAAAGAAAACGGGCTACAAGAAATATGGAGACTACGGCGATGTGATGGTGTACTACAAGAATGGAATAAGGGAGAAGGATGGACAGCCAGTAACACCAGTTATTCACAGGGCCATGGCCTGGGTGGAAGTTGTTGACAAGGAAAACAAAACCTACTATATTCCAGAAATTGACACCTATTTCAACGGTAAAATCGAGCTGTCCGAGATTGGGCTGGGAGGAGGCGCCCACATTAAGGATTTAGAGAATTCAGGGTACATAACTAAGGGGGATTCGACAGGAAACCGTCACCCAGACCAAATGACCCATTTCGATATCACGGGAAACATAGTACAACCGGTTGATCCAGATTGGGTAGTTGGAATAGCAAGAGGTGAATTACCTTGGTTTGGCTTAATCAAGCTAAGAGTGACCCAACCGGACAACTATGCTCAAGCACCTCCCGAATGCCGGACAATGCTCGGTTTTTCTATCCTGGCGATTCTGATCGGACCATTTTCGATTGGCAAGATTTGGGAGTATTACATCAATCAGACAACCCCTCCTCCCAAAAAGAGGAGTAAGAGTTAATTACAGCAGAATAAAGCGCGGACTAAGCATGAACAAGACACCGGCCGCGGCCAAGCGCGGAATTCCACCGAAATCGGACTTCAGGAGTTGGTACCCTTTCATTGTCGAGGCCGCCGAATTAGTAGACAAGAGGTATCCCATCAAAGGTATGGATGTTTGGAGACCTTATGGCTGGAAGACCATGCGCCTCATAGATGACGTAGTTCACAAGGAGATGGAGAGAACAGAACATGGGGAGGTCAATTTTCCCCTGCTGATACCAGAGGATTTATTGGAGAAGGAGAACAGATTGGTTACTCTTCTCAAGACAGCCAGAGAAAAGGGCGTGGATCCCTCCGAGCTCAGAATGGATGACGAGGCCAAAGGTTTTGCGAATGAGGTTTACTGGATTCGCCACGCTGGAGAGACCGAGCTCGACAAGGCGATGTTTCTGAGGCCGACCAGCGAGACCGCCATGTACACGATGTTTCCCTTGTGGATTCGATCGCACGCAGATTTGCCACTGAAGATTTATCAGATAGTCAACACATTCAGGTACGAAACCAAACAGACGCGTTCTTTCATCAGAGTCCGTGAGATTCATTTCTTCGAAGCACACACGGCTCACGTTGATGAGGCGGATGCCACCCGCCAGATTGAGGAGGATTTGGGAATAGTAGCGAACCTGATGAATGAGCTGAAACTCCCGGTCTTGGTCACCAAGCGTCCAGTCTGGGACACTTTCCCGGGAGCCTGGTATACTATAGCAATAGACGTCATAATGCCAGACGGGCGCACTTTACAGGTCGCTTCGGTTCACCATTACAGAGACCAGTGGGCTCGTGCCTTTGATGTCACCTATGAAGATGATTCTGGCAAACAGCAGTATGCCCATCAGACCACCTATGGGATGTCCGAAAGATTGCTGGGAGCCATAGTTGCCAGTCATGGCGATGACAAAGGGCTGGTAATGCCCCCATCGGTTGCCCCAGTACAGGCCGTAGTTATCCCAATTTTTTCGAAAGGCGATTCATCGGATGTGGTATTCGAGTCCGAAAGAATAACCTCAGAATTGAAATCTGCCGGCATCCGAACCCGGTTGGATGCCCGCGATATCAGACCAGGCCAGAAATACTATGATTGGGAAATCAAGGGAGTTCCATTACGCATAGAGATAGGCCCTAGGGATTTGGCAAACAATTCAGTGATGTGCGTCCGCAGAACGGGTGGAAAAGACAGTCATTCCACAGGCAACCTAGTGGATACAGTTCGTTCAGAACTGGAGGCTATAGGCGAGGGGATGGAGCGACAGAGCTCTAGCCATTTCCGTTCCAGGATTAAGACGTTACCCGCATTCACAGTTGATGGCACAGGTCTTGTATTCGATCAACCTGTCGAAAAGGGCATGGTTTACGAGATGGCATTCGATGGTAACGATGCCGAGGCAGAAATGATTGAGAAAGCTACAGATCTCTCATTTGTGGGGGATTCGACAACACCCTACAAGAAGAAGGTAGATTGCGTTATCACCGGCAAGCCGACAACCAGGCGCGTTTTTCTGGCTAAAACGTACTGATTAGCACTGCACAGCCAATTCAACATTAGACTTTATATACTGACCGTGAAATGTCAGTGTCCGACAGTTTATCATGATGATATCAACTGTCAAAGAGAGGACGCAACCATGGAACACAGAATAGTAAAGAATGACGAAGGCGTATCTCCCGTCATTGCTGTCATATTGATGGTAGCAATCACTGTGGTCTTGGCAGCTGTGCTGTACGTTTGGGCAGCCAGTTTCCTTGAGCAAGGAGAATCGGCGCCTATAGCAACTTTCTTCGTACAAGAAGATAGTGACGGAATATATCACGTAGACGTGATTAAGGTCAGTAAGCAGGAAGATTTAGCTGGTTTCAGCTTTTTCCTGAAAGACACGAGCGGACAAAACATTTCACTATTATCGATGCACCAGGACACAGGGATTTCGTAAAGAACA
>CAZXZT010000087.1:0-4501 GCA_964645695.1 uncultured archaeon | reverse complement strand
CAGATGCTTTGTTTGATAAGTATGATTCCAATAAAGATGGAAAATTAGATGGAGATGAAATATCGTCTCTGATACTTGAATTATTTGCTCAGGAACTCGCCTACCCTAATCAGGACTCACCATCTGCGGATGAATCAGTTAAAGTAGATTCAGGCGAGGATGAAATGCAAAAGCTAAATAGGTTGTACAATGAAGGATATTTGTCCGAGGAACGTTACGAGCGTCTTAAGCAGGATCTAAGCCGTTAACGTCTGGAACGATAGCTTACGTAGGCCAATCCAGCTACCAGGGCAACGACAACCAGTGCGGCCATCCTGAGAATTGAATTCTCTTCCTCTTCTGGTTGAGCTTCCACCGAGATGCTCATGAAACGATCATTGTTTTCCGTATCCGACTCGTCGATTTCATCATCCGGATCAATTCCCACTTTCAAGGTGTGAGATCCTGAACTAGCGGTCCAAGTTGCATTAACAGTGACATCGTCTCCGCTACCATCAAAGAACGCTGTGGTAAGATTTATCATCTCACCATCGGCGTAGAAGGCAACCGGAACGTCGTGCGAACCAGAATGGTTGACCAAATTGCTTATTGTCACTGAGAGCGTGACCTCAGTTCCAGGCGAGATATCTTTTGTTTCCGGGCTCCACGTAAGTTCACTTACCACAAAGTCAGGGTCCGGCTGTTCGATCGGCGTAACAGTGATTGTAAAGGTATGTAAAATATCATCAACTTCGTTATCACTATCGTCGGACCAGGAAATATTGGCATGAAAGACCTCCCAGACCTTAGGCACAACACCATCATCAGGGGTAATGGATAGCACAACTTCCATTTCCATACCGTCATAAGCACTGATCTTGGTTGGTTCAAAGGAGACCGTCCAGTTCTGAGGAATGTTATCAACAGTTGGTAAGAACAGAGTATCTAGATGCCCGGTCCCAGTCACATTGAATGTGAATTTGGCAGCCTGACCAATTGGGATTTCATATTCGGTCTTGTCTAATGACACCTCTATCCCCCTCATTAATTTCTTTTCAATTGATTCGGTCTGGTCCATTCCATCCATGCTATCAGCAATATCAATACTCTTGTCCAGAACATAGATGTAGTCGTCACTCCCAGCCAGATCCATGTATTCCCCACTAAAATCATACTCTCCTGCAGGAACCCAGATACTGATGCCACTGTCAACCAGGCCGATATCAAAGCTGAAATTCATTCCCTCAATCCTTACTTGTCCCAAGTCGATAGGTTCTGAATTCTCCAAGGATTGATAGCGAACATTGTAGTTTACGCCACGAGCGAGTGATGGGTCCAGACTGGTTGCTTCACCGAGTTCAAGTGTTCCAAGCTCGACATAGCTTGTTCCTTCTGTAGTATATGCCCATGTTTTGTAGGCCCCGGTCTTCAGGTAGGTTTGATAGCTCCCATCAGTTTCAGCAACAATAGTCGATTCCAGTTTGGTCCCATCAAAAGTCCATATCTCCAATTTTGAATTGGCCAGCAGTTCATTCGAATCTGCTTCCCCGTCAAAATCACGGTCATAGAATATTGTCCCAGAGACACTGACCTTCCAGGTAAGCCCATCATCATCTCCACGTTTGAAAAGCTGATCTCCTTTACCGGCCTTTACATACACGTTCTGTTTTGGTAGTTTGAATTGATCTGCACCTTCATTCTGTGTCTCATCGATTTCAATTTCATAGGTTTTTGGAATCATATTCGATATGATTATCCTTCCTTCCTCATCAGTAACATGGGTGAAATTTTCTCCAGTTGTGGCGGTGAATGCCACAGTTACTCCAGTCAATGGAACAGTGCTACCTGTTGCGTTCAGATAAGTCATCTCCAAAGTTATATTGACCATTTTGGGGATTAAGTTAATTTCATTGTAGTAATCGTTCTGCCCATCAATCTCGACCGTCCCCTCAAATTTTTCGTAACCTTCCTGTTCTACAATAACATCATACATTCCATAAGGTAGATCAATTCCTCCATACTCGTCGCTTGTTCCGAATAATCCGCCGAATTCTTCGTCTGCAATCGTATCTTCAACGAAGACAACTCCGTTTTCTGACAAGAATTGAATTCTGACTGAGCGGTCCTTAATCAAGTCGTTATCCGCATCGGACCTTACATCTCCTCTGATAGACCCTTCGTCCTTTAGATCAAGGTTGAATACGGTAGCCCCATCAAGTTCCAGAAGTTCTCCAAAACTTAAATGCTGATTACTTAATCCGTCCTGGAATGTGACATAGTAATCTCCAGCCTCCAAGTACCCTGAATATCCTCCGAACGTGGTTGAATCAAGAACCGTGGCATTGCCAAGATCATCAACTGGTCTGAGAAGGACCATGCCCGCCTTGGGTGTCCCATCAGATAATTCGGTTACACCAGATACATGGTAGGTAAGTTCAGTGTTCACGTTGCCCATATCAAATGCAGGTGTGCCTATAGTGAGGTCCATCTGCCCATGTACAACGTACAGGCTTCCCTCATTTTCATATGAGAATGTATAAATGTAATTTTCAGGAGGCAGATCGATGTCGAAGTAACCATCAGCACCGGTCTTGTATGTCAGGTTGTATGTCGGATTCAGCACCGGAGAAAAAGACAAATCAGCATTGGCAATTCCTTCACTATTATAGACCAGTCTTCCAGATACGTCAACCGGTATTCTTTTCGCTATCAGTAATAACTCTTCAAATTCATCCAGTATTAATTTGTCAGTTGCTTCTTTCTCTTCTTCTGGACCATAATACATGGCATCCAGAGTGTATCCGAATTTGTTTATTTCTATTTGATAATGATCACGCGGTAGCGGTAATTGCGCCATTGGTTCTGTAATCCAGAAATTTTTTTCACCAGACGCTGAACTGAATTTCACAATTCCGGACAGAGTCAGAATTTCACCCATATGTTCCTCGTAGAAGATAACCACAACGTCCTGACCAGTCACTGCAGGCAGGTTGACATTTTCTGCACTTCTATCCACCTGGATTCTTTTTAGGAGTACTTTGTTCTCAGTCTCATCCAAGTAAGCCTGAGACCATGCACCATAATCGCCTTCTGGAAGTATAACCTCGTACGTTCCATCATAACTCGTGGTCACTGAGGTACTACCGCTTCCAGAATCGAATACTACAGGTCGATTTTCATAACCTTTTTCTTTTTCCAGATCTCGCTGGCCGTCCCCATCTGCGTCATCGAACACACTCCCTCCTATAGTGTGACCCGGACTCATTTCGGCATTAATCGGACTGGAATAGGTTTCGCTGTCTACTAGACCAAGATAGGCCAGTGTTGTTTGATTGGTTTGGTGAATGGTATAGATGTCGTAAGCTCCCTTTGGCAGTACTGTTGAAAAATATCCTTCTTCCGTAGTAAAGATATTATCGCTATGCTTTTCGTGCAGACCGCTGATTGCGATCTGTTCGTTACCGATTGCATTGCCATTGTGTGACAGTGTCCCTTCAACTCTGAAACCGGACATCAAGGAACTATTGAAGCTTCTGGCCTCGCCTTTGCCAAGTTCCAGCTCTATCGTATTGTTGGTCCATCCTGTAAAGACATCCTCCGATTCCATTCTGAGGATGTATTCTCCAGGAAGGAGTTTATTGAAACAGAAGGATATTGAATCAGCAACGTTTTCACCTACACAATCCGAAGAGTGGTAGTCGGTACTCAAGAATGATTTCTCAGCAATACTGTCGTTGGTTAGATCATATAGAGACATGGTGACAGATTCAGTTCCCAGTCCCTCATCTATGAACTTGCCCCAAACTTCACTGGGTTCCAGAGCGCCCTTGACTGTAACATCCTGACCAGCTCGTATTGCAGCCGGCCCAGTGTACGATTTCAGGTCCAGATGATGGCCGTTCACCTCCGCAGTAATCTCATATTCGCCAGGAGCCAAACCTTCGAATTTGTAATTCCCATTAGAATCAGTGGTGACAGAATTGCTAATCCCGGAACGAATATTCGAAGCAGTTACAGCAATAAGTGGAATGGCACTGTCCTCAGTTCCAAATTCTTCATCCTTGTCCATATCCCAATACAATCTGCCTGCGATAGATGCAGGGTCAACCTCCATATCGATGTTAATTTCAGATGCAGTCTGACGCATCGCCTGTTCTTCAGAGATAATTACATTATTTTTAGTAATCAATATGTTGTTGGAAGTCTTGAATATCTTTTCTCGGTCAGTTTCCGGAGCTCCCAATGAAACAGTCAGGGTCAGATTTCCTGCAGGTACCAGTATACTGTATTTTCCATCAGTTCCAGTTGTAACTGTGGCGTGCGGAATCTTGTTTTCGTCTAGAACCGTCACGTTAGCATTGGCCACCGGGTCTCCATTCGGGGTTGCTATGGTCCCATAGATAGTTGCACAGTCGTAGTATTTCAGAATCCTGAGCCCTCCATTGGTATGCGCCATTTTGAAGTGAGTCATATTCCATCCGAATAGCGGAGGGAGATTCTGATCCTGTGCGATTTGCCCAGT
>CAZXZT010000086.1:0-4522 GCA_964645695.1 uncultured archaeon | reverse complement strand
GCTCCAGCATCTATAGAAAACTTGGTTGGTTCTGGCCATTCACTTGAATAACGCACGTACATCTTGATAACATCTGGTAAATCAGTTCCTCCAATAAAATTAGTGGTCGTACCACCATCTTTACCACGATTTGTGTACTCACTTTTAGTATATCTCATGCTACTGGTAAACGTTTCATTTGTTTGAGTCTGTATTCCAGTAGGTCCATCTAGAATCGTACTATCAAGATCCTGTGCTCTGGAGACTGCTCCCACTAATTCTGTAGTTCCCCAACCGTAGCAATTGTTTGGCGTGAAAAATTCACCGCAATCTACATCCAAAGGTATCCTATGATCACTAGTTTCTCTCAGTATCTGCTTGACGTAATCTGAATCCAAATCGGGGGCAACATCTGGGTTAGCCTGAATTATTAAGGCCGCGACTCCTGCAACATGAGGTGCTGCCATTGAAGTCCCAGAATATGAAACGTAATCATCTCCAGAATTAGCCCTAGCTGACATTACTGCTCCTCCCGGTGCCATGACATCGGGCTTCAACCTACCATCTCCTGTCGGACCTCTGGACGAATATACTTCCCGATTGTGATCATCATTGACTGAACCAACCGTTATCGCCTTTTCACTATCACCAGGATAAGTGACTGAACCGGGATGGGCTGCAGCACCAAAATTTCCATTCCCTATAGCCACAACTGTGACTATGCCGGACTCGACCGCAACATCAAGGGCCTGAGATATTGAGGAGCCTCCATTGTTAGTTGCTCCAGGTATAACCACTGGGCCTCCCAACGACAACGACATCACATCTATAGAGAATCTATCCTTGTTGGCGATGGTCCAGTCAACAGCCCTCAACAGATCCTGTTCGTCACCTGAACCACCATCAAGGGCTATAACACCCGCTAGATTCGCTTGAGGCGCGACACCAGCATAAGTCCCACTCGCTCCACCAGTTCCTGCAGCTATTCCTGCACAATGTGTCCCATGACTACCTGAATCATGAGGTTGCTCGTCCGGATATTCCTTGTCAGTATTGGCATTGTAAAAAGCGAGCATACCGTCTGAATCGACTGCAATCTTGGGATCATCCGTATTCGGATTATCATCAATATCATCTAAAGATTCATGATCAAAATCAACACCTGTGTCCAGAATAGCAATAGTTGTACCCTCACCTTTGATTCCAAAATCATTCCATATGGTATCTGCACCTATCGAATCTGCACTGTTATCCAAGGCAGGATAAAACAGGACATCAGCTTCCAGCCACACTAATTCCGGCAAAAATGTCACATCTGGAACCTTGGAGATAGGTAGAAGAAATCCAAAGGTATTGAAACGTGGAAAACTGGAGGTTATTTCTCCTCCTAGATTCTCAACAAAGAAATGGTGATGGTGATCCAGATTCCAAACTTGGGCAATAAGGCTGATCTTCTCACTTGGAGCTGGTGCTAATCCTAATTCTTCTGACAAATGAGGTTCTTCATAGACTATTCGGAGTCGCGGGTCGACTAGGTGAATAGTTTCACCCGGTAGTGGGGTCAAACTATCTGCTGGCTGAGCGAAGGGGCTAAGGACAGTCAAGAAAAAAATCAGGGAAACAAGATAACGAGTGATTGTGGTCAACAAGGTTCTTACAGAATGACCAATAAAAGAATATGGCGCCCAGACCGGGATTCGAACCCGGGTTTGGAGCTCCGCAAGCTTCCGTGATTCCAAACTACACTATCCGGGCGCAGAAGCGCACTAACGGCCTTTCTTAAAGGCTGACATAACAACCACTTTCCTTATATCTAAGGCTTTTTGCGAAGCATGGCTCAAGTTGTCATTGTAATGGGATCTGCAACAGACCGGCCAACGGCAGAAAAAGCTGAAAAGATACTTGACAAATTTGGGATTAGCTATGAGACCTTCGTTGCTTCAGCACATAGAACACCCGACCGGGTAGTCGAAATCATCAGAAACTCGGATGCAGATATTTTCATAGCCTTGGCAGGTCTATCAGCAGCACTACCAGGTGTAGTCGCAGCCCACACCCTCAAACCAGTCATAGGCATACCCTGTGCCTCCAGCAGTTCTCCGGGAAATCTAGATTCCTTGTTATCAGTTGTACAGATGCCACCAGGAGTGCCTGTTGCAGCTGTGGGGATTGGAAGAGGTGAAAACGCAGCTCTACTGACTGCTAGAATACTTGGTATTACAGACAAAGATATCAATGATTCCCTTGAATCCTATAGAAAAGAACTAGAGCAGAAAACGTTAGATTCCAACTAGTCCTCAAAGGCATTGACACCAATCATTGGTACGAAGGCTACACCCGGACGACGAGAAACCCAGATACCATCAGCTGTACGCTCTACAGTCAACAGTTCTTGAGCAACACGACCACCTACTGGGATTACCATCAGACCTCCCATTTCCAATTGGTCGATCAAAGGGGGAGGTACACGTGGAGCTCCACAGGTAACCATTATCTTCTGATAAGGGGAATTCTCGACAAAACCTCTGGAACCATCTCCATTGACTATCTTGATATTATCAAAACCCTCTAGATTCTCACAAGCCAGTTCGTAAAGATAGGTAATCCTCTCTATGGTTGTTACTCTGGAAACCATCCTTGAGGCCACGGCGGCGTGGTAACCACATCCACTGCCTATTTCCAGAAGATTGTCTGTTTTCTTGGGTTTCAACTCCTCAAGCATCATCGCAACCATGTGGGGAGCTGAGATCGTCTGTCCCTGTCCAATTGTCAGAGGTGTATCATCATAGGCCAAATATCTGTCAGAGGTTCTGACAAAATTCCGGCGATCAACCTTTTCCATAGCAGTTCGGACCCCGGGTGTCCTGAGATAATCACCTCGTTCAAGATAATTCAGCAACCTCTTCCTTACCTGCAGATCGTCGTCCAAACTATTCCTCTCGATTCTGTGTGCGATGACGGGCAACGTAACCGCAACCAAGGCAGGTGACTGTCTTCCAGCCCTTAGGAGAAATACGGTTCTTGGAATTTCCTGAATTAAGAAACGAATTGCACTTTCGACAGATTCTTATACGCTGGGACTTGCTCAACCTCTGATTATAGCGCTTACCTATCTGTCTAGCAAGCACAATCAATCCCTTGGAATCATCAGAATTACCGCTCTTCGAACTTTTCTCAGCTAGCTCAAAAAGGCGTTCAATACGTTCACGGGCAAGTCTCTCATGGTCCTTTGTACGACGTCCTACTCGCTTTGACACAAAGCACTATAAGTCCTGCTTTTTTTAACACCCGCCTCAAGTAACTTAGCAAGTATGGTAAGCGAACACTTCACGTGGGATACGCCGTGGGAACTATATTTTCACATCTTGATTTTCGTCCCTATTATCCAGAGATTGTTCTTCTTGGGAGAACCCGCTCTAAAAGCGATCCAGATTCACGGGCATCACCTGAAGTGGCTTTTCGAGAGACTCCGGGAGATACCCCGGGGCTACTCGATTGTCGCAAAGTTCACTATCGGACTTTTAGTTCCAGCCACCATCGCCATAATGAGGTTTTTCATTTTCGAGCCGGAAAATGGTACGGTTGAGGTGTTTGAAAAAACCCTAATACCTCCAGACTGGAATCAGACACCGGATTGGCAAATTATCTTGATAATCGTATTTTTTGTACTGCATACCTATTTCGACTGGCGCAGAGTATGGGACACCCGAAATCTCGCGGTTAGGATAATCAGCGTTGATGTAGAGAAATACAGGCCGATGGTTGATCGAATGTTACAGATGGGTGACTGGCTGAAAAGTTCCAAAGACAAAGGTAAAGAGGCAATGCCACATGAAAGAGTGGCCAGATTTGTAGGATATCTTGCTGGAAAGGTTGTTGATACTACCAATACGGTCGTTGACAAAGTAATGGAAGTGCCAGAGAATTACGCTGGCAGATGGATGGTGCTAAATGTTGCGTTTGGAATGGCCTTCCATTTGTTGCCAATCGCCTTCATGTTCGCACTGACTACAACCTATGACTGGACTTTATAGGTCCTCTAATATCTTATCTATCTGATTCCGTAACTGTTCAACTGTTCCGCTATTATTGACATTAAAATCTGCCATCTTCATGGTTAGCAGTAATTGCTGTCGATTGGGATCACTGCTACTTTCTTCTAATGCTTCCTGGTCAAGAAATTGCCTCCAAGTGCTACTATCTCCTGCACGACCCCGTTGCTTTAAACGCTGAAATCTGATTTCAGGACTGGCATCCACTGAAATAAGACAGAACTCATGAACCGAATAAGTTCTGTTCAACGAATCGACCTCAGAAGGATTGCGAATCGAATCGACTATATGATTACCACGAGTGCTGATATTCTTAATCATCAGATCGGCAAGAACGCCCGGGCCTCCGGAAGATCTTAATTCATTACCTATCCTGATAAGTTCTTCACGGCTTTCCTCTATTTCCCTTTTTTTTAACTCATTTCGCAAAGTGTCTGACAATGAGTGGTACTCAAAAGAACGCTCTGTCAATAGGTTGGCAACAGTTCCTT
>CAZXZT010000085.1:0-4559 GCA_964645695.1 uncultured archaeon | reverse complement strand
GGTAAGATAACCCTGACTATGTATGATGGGACTCCGGTCTACGATGCGTCATTGTTGGTTACTTTGGAACCTGAAGGCATGACTCTTTTGGTTACCACCGATCTGAATGGTTCAGCCACTTTTGATTCTGTCTTCACCGGCAACGCTACCAATCCAGTGACCGTAGAGGTGGCCTATACCGGCGACGAGTACTATGTTGGAAACAGCATCCAGGAATCAATAGTTTATCGTCCTCCTGTTCAAGAATCAAATTATGCATTGTGGGTTGTGTTTGGTGCAGTTTTGGTTGGAACTTCTGGACTATCACTGGGTTGGAAATGGTACCGGGAACGCCATCTAAGGGAACTTAAAAGAATTCTGGAATCTACAGCTTTAGCGATTGAGGAGAATATGGACTATCGGGAGTCCATAGTCTATTCTTACAAGGAGATGTGCAAAGTTCTTCAGAGACATGGTTACCTCCGCCGTCATTTTGAGACAGTAAGAGAATTCCAAAAGGCGCTTCAGGAAGCTCTATCCCTAGACCATAATTCCGTAGATAGGTTGACAGGCCTTTACGAAGATGCAGATTACGCTACCACTAACATGGATGATGATCATAAACTGAACGCAGTTTCAGCGCTTCGCACGGTTATTGAAAGCTTGGATCTGCAAAGCGAGCAGAATACGAGATAAAATGGAAATCTCTAGCCGTTCGGGCGTCATAATCTTATTTGTTGCTGTTGCGTTGAGTACCCTTGTTCTCTTCCCAATTCTTCAGACAGTTGTTGAACGGGACCCACAATTGTCGGCATACGATGAGGACTGGAACGATGTATCCAGTTTTAGGCAAGCTCTTGAGGAGGACGAAGATACTGCCTATGACGTAAGTGCAGTACTTTCCAATCCGGCCGTTCTTGATGAAATAGCTGATCCCTCATCAAGCTTATTGGTGATAACTGGCATCGAGTCTCCCTATACTGAACTCGAGCTGGAAATTCTGGTAAGATTTATGGAAGAGGGTGGAAGCGTTCTGGTTTTCGGTGATTTTGATTATACTAATACAATTGCGCAACTGTTCGCCATAGAATTCGTGCAACACAAGCTTTGGGACCAGAACTATAGGGATAATGTTTCTCTGATTGAAACCACAGCCAATATTGATGGTAAATCGTACAGCGTATTGTTGAATGATCCTGTAGCCATCGAGGACTTGAATTCCCAGTCCATGAATCTTTGGAGTCCGAATATTGAGTGGACCAAGAACGTTTTCATGAGAACAACCAAGAATTCGTGGATAGATTCGGATGATGATGGTGCTATAACTCCTGATGATGAGGCGGCACCTCTCGAAGGATTTCAGCTTGGTGTAGAATGTGATTTGCGTTTGAACGGCGAACCTCTTGGTTCTGCCGTTTTCATATCGGATTCCAGCTTGGGGATAAATCACATGTGGAATGAGAACCAGAACTCGATTTTTCTAGTGGATTTAGTAGAATCGATGATTGGAAATGACGGAGAGGTCCTTTTTGACGAGTCACGACATACACAGGAATCTTTCGGGGCAAGCCTGTTTCAGGCGGCACTGGGCTTCTATTTTTTACTTTCTGGAGACACACTTATTCTTCAGATTATAAGGTTGAATGTACTGGTTGCAGTTATTATTTTTACAATGGCAATGTCTTTGCGTCAGCCGGAACCCCGTCGTTGGTTCCATATGTTCGATATTCGCAAACCTCGTCCATTCCGTTCCTACGGACATAATCTGGACAACGGCATTCTAGCCCTCCAGGAGGTATTCTTGGAACGTTTGCGTTTAAAATACCACATTTACGAGTTTGATGACAAATCCCGGAAAGAGCGGATATCCATGCTTCCGGGCCTGCTTACTAGCTATAAGATATCTTTAGATGATGATTTTAAGGTGCTTGTTGGTGCGCCTAAACGAATAAGGCCAAATGACCTTAAGAACATTGCCCAAAAATTGAGTGCGTGGTAATTTGACGGAAGACAAAAAGAAATCAAAAGACAGCGGAGCGATAGGCAAGACAAATAAACTTGCTAAAGTAATTACTGATGAAATATCCAACGTTGTTCTTGGCAAAGAAGAGACAATTGAGATGCTCATGGCCGGTGTCCTAGCCAATGGCAATGTTCTTTTCGAGGACTATCCAGGTCTGGCTAAAACCCTGATGTCAAACACTCTGGCAGATGCCCTGGGTTGTGAATTCAAAAGAATTCAATTTACACCCGACCTGCTCCCGGCTGATATCACCGGATCCTATTTCTACGATCCCGAGAAAAATAAGTTCACATTCAGGAAAGGACCAATATTCTGTAATGTTCTTTTGGCCGATGAGATAAATCGTGCACCTCCCAAGACCCAAGCCGCACTTCTGGAGGCAATGCAGGAGAAACAGATAACCATTGAGGGCACAACTCACAAGCTTTCACGTCCGTTTATCGTCTTGGCGACTCAGAATCCAATTGAGTATGAAGGTACTTATCCACTACCTGAAGCACAAATGGATCGGTTTTTGATCAAACTGAGTGTTGGCTACCCTGACGAGGACGTTGAAACCGGAATACTTGAAGGTCGCGCCGACCGCAAGAAGGATTCTTTTATGGTCAAGGGTAAAGCAACACCTGACAAGGTTGTTGAGATGCACAAGTCGATTGAAGAGGTATATGTCAAGAAAGAGGTAATGAAATACATGGTTGAACTGGTTCAATCAACCCGTAGAGATTCAAGGGTTGCAGTCGGTTCCAGTCCTCGTGGAAGTCTAGGTCTGTTCAAACTTTCAAGGGCTCTGGCCGTTTTGTCTGGAAGGGATTATGTTGTGCCCGATGATGTAAAAAGATCAGCTATTCCAGTTTTGGGCCATCGTGTCATCCTGAAGCCTGAAGCTCGTATCAGAGGTGTTAAAGTGGAGGAGATCATTTCCGAATCATTGATGACAGTTGAAGTTCCGGCAGTAACTGTGGAATAGTATGTGGACGCGAAAGGCTGTTTTTTACGTTGGTTTTGGCACCATCCTGGTTCTTTTTGCTCCATTCATCAATAATCTTCAATTGTTCCTGCTGGGAGCTACAGTACTGGGTTTTGTCGCAATCCACAGTCTGGTGAACACACGTCCGATAGATGTCAAGATAACACGTGATTTTGATGAGGATCAGGTTTTTGAGAATAGTGGAATAAGTGTTGATTTTATTGTTCAGAACAAAGGTCGTCCTGTTGGTTTTCTAGAGATTTATGATAATTTGCCATCTGAGGTAGAAGTCAGTAAGGGCCAGAATCATACGATCATCAAGCTTCGGAGGGATGAATTGGTAATCAACAAGTATTCCCTCGAATGCCGGCTTCGAGGACAATACCGTCTGGGCAATCCTCGGCTTAGAATATACAATCCCTCCTTTTTATTCTATTACGAGGCGGATGTCGAATCAAAGTCCAGTCTGGTGGTTTTACCACAGATTGAACAAATGGAAGGAATCAATCTTTCCACAGATTTTCCAAAGATGTATCAAGGTGCAATGCCACTGAGACGAATCGGAACCAGTGGTGAATTCTATGGAATTCGGGAATACTTCCCGGGAGACGATTTCAAAAATATAAATTGGCGTGTATTCGGAAGAACCCGAAAGCTGATGGTCAACCAGTTTGAGAGAGAAGATATTTCTGACATCATGCTTGTCTTGGACGCCAGAGAGATAACCGGGACTGGAACGGTTTTGAGAAATCCGCTGAACTATTCCTGTCGCGCTGTTGCTTCCCTTGTCAATTTCTTTTTGAGAACCCGAAACCGGGTTGGTCTCATCACATATGGCGAAACCGTGAATGTAATCTCCCCAGATACTGGTGAACGTCATCTTTACAGAATTCTGACAACTCTTGCTGAAGTCAAACCAGCAGGCGCTCTTGGTTTGCACACGGTACTGGGTGACCTGCGCAATTTCACGCCAAGATCTCCGGTGATAGTAGTCTCAACACTTGAGACGGATCCGACCAGTACAGTTGCACTCAGAGAGATTATGGCCAGAGAATTCAAGCTGACAGTAGTAGCTCCAGATACTCTGGATTACGATCGCGATTCAGCAATAATATCTCCAACTGTATACTTTACGGCTTCAGCATCATTGGACAACAAGATTTCGGAGGCCCGTTCTCTGGGTGCGAGGGCCCTGCGTTGGAATCCTGATACGATTCTGTCAACCACATTGGCGGAGGCGAGTCGCTGATGAAGACCAACAGCAGTCTGGCCTTTATGCAAGCCGTAGCAACGTTCTCCCTGTTGTCAAGTCTGGGTCTTGCCTACGTCATAAATCCGATTAATGATTCCCTGTTCTTTCTGGCACTGGACGGCTTTGTTGGCGCAATATATGGTAATGATGTATTGACTACACTCAACAATTCTGTAGTTGCAGGCATTTTGCTAGGTCTGTTCATTGGAACAGTGTATGTGTTTATAGGAGTGAACAAGAAAGTACATGATTATGCAGTTTTTTCGGTTTTTATAATGATTGCGTGCATATTCATCGCATCCGTTAGAAAGTACAATCCGGTGCCTTATGAACTTACT
>CAZXZT010000084.1:0-4561 GCA_964645695.1 uncultured archaeon | reverse complement strand
CGCAATAATGCACTTTGATTTTCCTAAATCATTGAAGGTTATTTTTGTATCTTCTACATTATAAGGTATATTATACCCTGTGTCTCCAACATCATTGCGACAGTTGATTCGCATCGGATTTCCTTTACGATTTATTTCAGTTAGGGTCACATCGCCTAGAACTTTGGCGCCGTCGTCTTCTGGTCTAATCTTGAAATCTTCTCTTTGAAATTTTGTAATTATTTCCAAATCCTCGATTAGTTTGTTGGATTCGTCCTGAGCGTGAAATTTGCCCATTTCCCATGCCTCTGAAATATAATACAATTCTCTTAGTGTTGATGATTTGCTCTGGCTTGACATTTCTCTAATAAAATCCAAGAGATAAGTTGTTCTGAGAAGCATGTAGGCTCCATCCAACTTTTTTGCAGTTCGAGTGGTTTTAGCTTTTCCATATTTCCAAACTTTAGATTTTTCATCAAAAATAATGTTATTCTTGCTTCTGGTCGGGATTGTCATCTCCGGTACTTTACCGGAATTCAGCTGATCGTAGATTCTCTCAGCTATCTGTTCTAATTCATGTACGGCAGTCGCCATAATGGCCCAATGAACTGGGGTTTTAGTTTGAATGGGTTAGGGTAGGTGATCTGCGATTTTTGTCGGTTTCTCATCGGGCATGCTAATCACCAATAGAGCTCCGCTGACGACGATAAGAGTCGCGCCGATGGCATCTCCCCAGACCAATTCTTGATTGAATATCAACCAGCCATAAATTCCACCAACGATTACGGTGGCGTAAGAGAAGACTCCAATGTATGCAGCTCTTGCCGCATGATATGCGCGCGTCATTCCAGTTTGGCCTATTCCTGCACAGATCCCCACTCCGATTACTGCCAAGACGTCATTGGTTCCCAGTGTGGGTAGTTCCCCTACTGCAAATGGTAAACTAACCAATGTGCAAAAAGTTGCAAACCAGAAGACAATGCCATCTGGGGAGGAGCTCGTGCGGAGTCCTCGCACCGCAAGATAGGCAAATGCTGAGAACACTCCTGAAATTAATGCGATTGTAGCATCAATGTCTATGTATTGTAATGATGGCGAAACAATCAAGATTGTCCCAATGAAGGAAACTAGAATGCATCCATAAATCAAGGGCGGGACTCTCTCACGTAGAATGGCTCCGGAGAAAAGCGCGACGAACAAGGGGGAAGTGTATTGCAACGTAACCGCATTGGAAAGCGGAATTTTTTGCACCGAATAGAAATAGCAGAACATTGCCGAAAGGCCGATCGCTGATCTCCACAGCATGAGACGCCAGTCACCAATGTGCAGGGGGGCTCCATGAAACCGGGACCACATCAACAGTACTGCCATTATTACCAGACTGCGACCGAACACAACTGTCCAAACGCCAACATCGCCCGAGGTCGATTTTACCAAGGCACTTCCTGAACCAAAGGCAATGCTCGCAAGTAGCATCCAGGCAATGGCCACTTTGGGTGAATCTATATTCTCGTCAACCATTCAAATTGTCTTCGATTATTTGTTTCCAATCGTCCGGTTTGGGAGGCCAGCCTTCTGTCATGTAGGTGAAGAATTCGTCTTTATCCTTGATTTGCATGGCTTCGTTCGTCTTAATCTCATGCCCCAGCTGTGAATATGTGGCTTCAGAAGAAATCGCATGAACGGCGCCAACATGATTTGGATAAATCCTAAGATTTGGATCTAACTTTTCCAGCCTTCTCAGACTATCAAACATCTGGTCTGATTTTTTTCTATAGTCTCCTCCTAAATCAATTCTCCCTACGTCGCCTATGAAAAGACAATCTCCTGTCAGAAGGTTCGCGTTATCAACTAAATAGCAATTGTGATCTGGTGTGTGCCCGGGTGTAAATATCACTTCCACTTGAACATCACCGACCAAAATGATATCGGTGTCCTCAGTTGATTTTATCTGGCCTTTGTATGGCGTTTTGCTACTCTTCACTATTCCGCCTGTATCATATTTTTTTGAGAAAAATGGTGATGAGGATCTTCTATCTGCGTGGTTGTGTGTGTCAATCACGTATTTGACTGTGGGGGAACCGAGTTTCTCCAATTCCTTTTCAATGTTTTCTTCAAACCCTTGGAACGAATCAACGATAGCGGCTTTGTTCTTTTTTTCGCAATAGATGATATAAGATACGCATCCTGTATCGCCTAAAATCAATTGAGAAAGGCAAGCCATAGTAATGTACTGGAGTACATTATAGTATAAGAGACCATTATCCATGCAACAAGATGCGATAAGAGACAGACACCTTCATTTCCTATGGAACTATTTAGATGTACGGCGATCTGTTCGAGTTTCCTTTTTTTCTTTTCCGTAGATTACAGCATCTCCAGTGGAAACGAAGGTGTCTGACAACCTTCTTTTATCCTAACTCAATCCCAGATTGTGCCAGCCGAATCCTCATTTCGAAAAGCATGCGCAACGGTTGAGAAAAACCGCTCAAAAATAAACCAGGCCGTTCTCTTGAAGCTGTATTCTCATTACAAACAAGCAACCAAAGGAGATGTTGACGGAAAGAGACCCGGAATGGCAGATTTCGTAGCACGCGCAAAACATGACGGTTGGGCCACATTATCCGGCATGTCTGCGGAGGACGCAAAGAAAAACTACATAAGAATAACGAACGAACTTGAGTTTGAAACCCCAAAAACAGAAGGTTTTGAAGAAAAACATAGCGTGGCCAAAGAAATGCTGAATCGCAAACTCGATGAAACTGAATATCAGGAGATCAAAAAATTATGGAAAGCCCATTCAATTGCAGAAGACAATAGAGACATAGAGGGGTTGATGGCCACCCTGACAGAGGATTGCAAGTACGAAATTCCGCAAATTGGGAAAACCTATCACAAAAAGACCGGAGCAACCCAGTTCTACAACGATCTACTTGGTGCATTTCCAGACATCGATTTCAGACTGATCCAGATCTACATTGGGCCACAGGGAGTCGTCGAAGAAGCCAGAGTCAAGGCAACCCACGAAAAAGATTGGCTGGTTCTTCCCGCCTCAGGTGAAGAAATCGAATTTGAAACAGCGATCTTTTTCCCCTGGGATCCAGAAGCCAAGCGCTTCAAGGGCGAAAGAGTGTATTTCAATTTTGATAGAAAATTCTATGAGAAATACGGAATGACGCCCCCCTTTCCAGAATTGAAGGAATAAATTCAAAAAATCCTTTTGAAAAGCCTTTAAATACGCCTACAAAACGTCAATGAGAGTGCCCTGCACAGGAATAAATATGTACAAGAACGCATTATTTGCAGTTATAGTGACCGTCTTTTTGCTTGGCTCGCAAGCAACATCTGCAGTAGAAGAATCCAATTTCCCCGTTGGGGATAAGTGGGCTTTTGGTAAAGAAATAGACCTATTGGAAGAAGCAAGTTCAGAAATATCTGAATTAGAAAACAATCTTACAGGGCTCATGTCTGGTGAAGAGGCCGAAATGCTGAAAAATGCAACCGGCCTTGAATTGACATCTTTTGAATTAGATAACGAGGCGATTATAGGTTTCTACTATACAGGGGAAGTGATTGACGATCTCGATCAAATGGTCCACATGCAAACCGAACAATCACTCTATTCTCATACCGTTATAGGCACTAAGTTTACAAGCATGCTTCCTGGAGAAGGCGAACACGATTTAAGACTCGAAGTCACATGTCAAGAAGACGATGAAGAATGTGAAGATCCCGAAATTAAATTATTAGATAATGAAACAGGAGAACCGTTAGCCCTCGAAGAAGTAAATACAGAACTTGGAGGAAGTATGCATTACGTTGCTAAAATCACACAAGATACGTGGTGGACCCAAGATACACACGAATTAGCAAGAACCGAAATCACATTTGCAGTTGGTGTGGCTGGTGGAATCACTATCAGAAATATACCTAATTTGACGATAGATGGCGATTCGCTTTATGCCGCATCCGAAGATATTGTTGAAGAGGGAGAATTTGAATGTAACAATGGAGAGCACATTCCATTTGAATATGCAAATGATGGCTGGGAAGATTGTGAGGATGGTAGTGATGAACCAGGGAACGGCTATGATTTTGAATGCGACAATGGAGACACATATCCTATGGACTATGTCAATGACGGAACATGGCACTGTGATGACGGTGAAGATGAAGGCGAAAGCAATGATGAAGATACTGCATTTTCAGCATGTGAGGAAAGTGATGATGAGGAATCTGCAGTTTGTTACGAAACTGTAGATTTAAAATACGAAACAGCTGTTTTTGAGATGGCTAATGAAGTAAGCATACACTTAGTTTTTGATTTTGGAAACAATCCAATGAATGCATTGGCCCTTCCTTTAGAAGAGAACAAATACTGGGATGGTGAGATATCTAGTTTAACAATTAGCGGAGATGTAGGGGGCCAGGTAGACATCAAGAAACCAGAATTATCAATATGTCCAGACTCAGACTGCGATCAATTACCAGAAATGGAAGAACTTTATTCTAACCTAACTGATGTGATTCAAGAACTTCACGATAATGAAACATTCAGTATAACGGTTGACAGAAATAATGA
>CAZXZT010000083.1:0-4758 GCA_964645695.1 uncultured archaeon | reverse complement strand
TACTATTAGTACCCAGTAGATAGGAGCTCTTCTTATCTTACCCTCATCAATCCACTTCATCAGATCTTTTCTTGCCTTGTCCAGACGTTCCCAATTCTTCCAGCGACCCAAGTGTATTCCAAACACTCCTCTGTTACTGGTCATCATCTTTAACGGATCAAACTTGGGAAAGGTCATCCAAGATCTAAATCTCTTCCATCGGCTTCTTCTTTTGCCTGGAGCCATATCAGATATACCGAATGAGCATACGCGTCCACCTGAACCCAGACAGCGATAGGATTGCATTAGATGTTCTCCACCTATAGGATCCAGCACCAGCTCCACTCCCTTACCATCTGTCCATTCCATTATTCCTGCCAGGAAATTGTCTTTGTCAACTGGCAAAACGCCCCTTTCCTGGATGAAGTCATGCTTGCTTGGTGAACATGTACCAAATATTGTCTTTGCGCCTGCAATCTTGGCTAATTCAATCGAAGCTAGGCCCACCCCACCTGCTGCACCATGAATCAGAATAGATTCTCCCTTTTGTAAAGCTCCGGGATGGATAATCATCAGATATGAAGTGAGATAAACTGCGGGAAAAGCGGCAGCCGTATCGAAGCTTATCTCATCCGGGATCTTGAATATTCCTTGCGTTTTTGCTATAGCATGAGTAGCATAGCCGCCTTTGGTACCTGAACCAACAACCCTGTCCCCCGACTCAAAACCCTCTACGTCCGGGCCGATTTCATGAACAGTTCCCGAAACTTCCATACCCGGGGTAAAAGGTGGTTTGGGAGCTCCGGGATAAAGGCCCATACGGGAAAGAATATCTGCAAAATTGATGCCAGCTCTCGAAACGCGGATACATACTTCACCTGGACCGGGAGACGGTGTTGGAAGTTCCAGGAGTTCCATATTGTCGGGGCCTCCATGCTTTGTGACTACTACTGCCTTCATCATTCCTCGTAGTAGTAATCAAGGCCAAGATGCGTAATGAGTGTCTCACCCATCAAGTGGCGAAGAGTGTTCTCGAGCTTGACCTTCTGGGCAAAGAGGTCGTGGATTGGATACAGATCTGGATTGCACATTGGTGACTTGAAATAGAATGAAAGCCATTCCTGAATGCCCTGCATCCCAGCTCTACTGGACAAATCAAGGAAAAGGGCCAGATCAAGGACTATGGGGGCTGCTAGAATCGAATCACGGCACAGGAAATCCACCTTTATCTGCATCGGATAACCTAACCATCCCTTGATGTCGATATTGTCCCAGCCTTCTTTGTTGTCTCCCCTTGGCGGGTAATAATTTATTCGAACTTTATGGTACAAATCCCCATACAATTCAGGATACTTTTCAGGTTCCAGTATCTGCTCAAGAACGCCTAGTTTGGATACCTCCTTAGTTTTGAAGGAAGCTGGGTCATCAAGTACCTCTCCATCCCTGTTACCCAGGATATTGGTTGAGAACCAGCCATCTATGCCTATCCTTCGAGCCTTGAAACCGGGTGCCAAAATAGTCTTCATGAGAGTCTGGCCTGTTTTGAAATCCTTGCCTGCAATTGGTATTCCCTCCTTAGATGCCAGAGAATACATTGCCGGGAAATCTACGGATAAATTGGGGGCACCATTAGCGTAAGGAACCCCTTCCATCATGGCGGCGTAAGCATACAGGACTGATGGGGCAATGGAAGAATCATCGGAATCTAGAGCCTTTTCGAAAGAATCAAGTGATTCGTAAACTAAACCCTTAGGTTCCTGATAGATCTCCGTACTACCGCACCATATCATTACCATCCGTGCAACATTATTTTCTTTCTTGAAAGCACGCATGTCCTGTCTAAGGGACTCTATTCGTTCCCGGTGACCCTTGGTAGGCTTCACATGCGTACCATCCAATTTCTTCACAAATTTCTTATCGAAAACGGCCTTCATGGGTTTAATCGATGACAACTCCGGCTTTATTTGATCCAAAAGGGAAACCTCAATAACACCTGCTTTGACGGCGGCATCATAGCAATTGTCCTTGAATATGTCCCATCCTCCAAAAACTAGATCATCGAGGTTGGCCAAAGGAACAAAATCCTTGATATCTACCTCACGTTTTTCGGTTCTCTTCCCAAGTCGCAAAGAACCCATCTGAGTTAGTGACCCTATGGGCTCGGATATGCCCTTGCGAATTGCTATTGTCCCTGCGATAAAGGTGGTGCTTACTGCTCCAAGACCCGGCATCAGAACCCCCAATCGTCCCGAAGCCTTCGCTATATTTGCAGGACTGTCAATCACTACCATAAGACTCAATCAATTAGGATATTGTATTAAGAATTTTAGTTATAGATACAGGACTGAAAGGCAAGTCAAGGACCCATCTGCCGCCTTGAATTGTGACATTTCCATGCTGTGCAGAATCAGGCCCCTTTCCTCCAGCAATTGACAGGTGCGTGGATAACCTGTGGCAACCATTATGTCTTTCTCAAAAGGAATCACGTTTGCGGCGTAGGCTTCCTCGCCCGGAATCCACAGTATTTCAGCATCCGTCGGGAAATCTGAACTTGTAAACCAATCTTCTGGCGCCAGCAAGACGCCCGGAATAGGAGATGTACAAATCGAAATCAGATGCAAGGAATTACTAGGCACCTGAACCACATGTATCGAAAAGCCCCGGTCTTCAACGAAATCCTTCAGACATCGGATTCCGGCTTCATTGGTTCTGTTACTGAGACCAACCAGGAATTGGTCGCCGAATTGCAGGACGTCACCACCATCCATTCTAGCGTCGGAATCCATGGATACAAGGGTCATATCTGCTTTCAGAGCATTGCGCACGGCTTCTTTTTCACCAAGCCTGCTGTCATGACCAACATTCGTAATCAAAGCCGAATCACCTGCAACAACTGCATGGTCCTCGACAAAGCAACAGTCCGGATAGTCATTGTCTGTTTCTATTTCCTTGATACTTACGCCGAACTCCTTCAATTTGGAAACGTAAGACGAATGCTGGTTTCTGGCTTCCTCGATATCTGTAGGGCCCGTTCCAAAGTATTTCGCCAGTGCAGTCCCATATGATGAGGGAACGCCTCGGACTATGGCCCTCATAATAGTGGCCCTATAATTAATGGAAGCAACACGGTAGCGTCTCCTTCAACTGTCACCCGTCTTGCCTTGGGACGTACCTTGCCCCATGAAACCGCTTCGCGAATGCGGGCTCCGCTAAGAGAACCGTCCCACTCCGGAGCAGTAGTGACCTGAACCGCATAATCTAACCCGTTCCGGAACTGGTTCCACCAGATTGTATGATGCTTGGAGATTCCGCCACCAATCATTATTGCTCCTGTAGATTTGGCTTCATGGACGATGTCTGAAAGCTCATGCTCCTCTGCCAAGACGTCCAAAGTAAAATCCTTGTGCGTCTGCCAGAACATCCAGAGCTGAGAACCGACCGCCCCGTCTGTTGGCCCAGGTACAAATACCTTGATGCCTTGTTTGGCACAGGTAGCTAAAACCGATTCAGAGCCTTTTTTTTCAGAGGCCAGCCTAAGTCCGAGTTCATTCCAGATCTTCCACGGGACCCAACGCTTGTCCTTGTCATAAAGTTTGGATAAAATGGGCTGGATCCAGTTCTCTATAGGAATGCCGTACGATTCATCGGGAACCAGAACATTCCCCAGACGGTTAACTCCTTCCTCCCTCAGTCGCAGATCATCCATTCTGAAATCACCATGATAGTAATCTGCCAGAACCCTGGCTATATCATGGTCTAAAGTTCCACAAGTGGTAACGACCGCATCAATCATTCCTCTTTCTACAAATTGGCGAATCAGACCTCGAGTCCCGGTTGCCATAATATCTGCTGGAAATGAAATGAATCTGGTACATTCTCCTCGATTCATATCCTGAATTATAGATGTGGCAGTAGCGACCTTGGTTGCAACAAAACCACCTGCCTTTGTAAACTGCGAATTTAAATCGGCAAGCGTTGTCTTGGAATCGATATCAATATCTTCTACGGGATTCTCACGCATCCTTAATCAATCCACACGTACCGCACACATATTTTCCGTCATCAAGAACAAGTTTTCCAGATTTGCATTCTGGGCATACTTCCCCCTTGCTAGGAGGGTCGGCATTCTTCTCCTCATCATCTTCATTATGCAAGGCTACAGCGACAACAGTCTCATCATCATCAACTGCCATCACTTTGACACCACGGCCGACACGCGCGATTTGTCTTATAGTATCTACATGAGTGCGAATAACTTTTCCAGAAGAGGTCGTTGCCAGAACCTGATTAGCGTCACCGGGCGTCATGGTGGCGATAACATGTCCACTCTTTTCATCGACTTTGATGTTGAGAACTCCCTTGGAACCGCGCCTAGTTAATCGGTAATTATCTGCATTTGCTCTCTTACCATATCCTTTCTCCGTTATAGTTAACAGAATATCATCATCATCTACCAAGGACATACCGATAATCTCATCCTTATCCTTCAGACGCATGCCAATCACACCCTGACCGTTACGGCCCACTATTCTTACTTCACCTTCCGAGAAACGATTGGCCATACCTCCTTTAGTTGCAAGCATTACCTGGCTATCACCCTCTGAAATAGCAACTCCGACTAATTCATCCTTGTCCTTGAGGGTAATGGCTCGGAAGCCCTGATCACTGGCCCAGGCGCGCTCTATCCTAGAAGAATATTCCTCCAAACGTGTCTTCTTGATAATTCCCTTCTTAGTTGCAAACAAGAAATAATGACCCTCACCACCGATGTTAGCAACT